>CAZPAP010000040.1:0-10352 GCA_964584725.1 uncultured Gammaproteobacteria bacterium | reverse complement strand
GATCCGGACTAACCCAGACAAAGGGGATTCAGTTCCGATGAAAACCCAACCGCGGGCATTGATATACAGGCCCTCGCTCAGTTCGACGTTTTTGCCGACGACAACATGCTCCGGATACCTGATGCGTATCTTTCCGCAGACGCTGAATCTGGAAGGATGATTATAAAAATTGAAGCGCCAATACACATAGCGCCAGCGCGCCATGAGCCCGGCCCAGTGGTTACGGAAAAACAAGACTATCGAAAAAATAAATCCTGATCTTTCTTTCATTGGTTGGTCCATATATTTTATTGCGGAAACCGGAGTCCATCCAGCTTTTCGATATCTGCGGGATCCATTTCCCAGCCGATGGCTCCCAAATTCTCCCCGAGATGCCTGATGCCTGATGTTTTCGGGATGGTCACCATGCCTTTTTTCGAGATAACCCAGTTGAGGGCGATTTGAGCCGGAGTTTTTGCGTATTTTTTCGCGAGTTCGCCCAACAGATTATTTTCGCTTGATGACAACATGCCTTTTGCCAACGGGCGATAAGCGATGATCATGATGCCATTGGCCTGGCAATACGGGATGATCTCGGATTCCACGTCGGCCGAACCCAAGCCGTCGTTCCTGGTCATCAAATTGTATTCGACCTGGTTGGCTGCGATTTTATTTTTCGAATGCTTCTGGGCTTCGATCATCTGCTCAACCGGAAAATTACTGACTCCGATCAGCCTGGTCTTGCCTTCTTCGACCAGCCGATCCATGGCTTTCATCGTCTCGCTGAAAGGAACCTCGTGATTCGGCGAGTGGATCAGATAAAGGTCCACATAATCGGTTCCGAGCCTTTTCAAACTCCTGTCCATGGCCGCCAAGACATCTTCGTAAGCGCAATTCCGTCTTGCGACCTTGGTCGTAATGAACAGTTTGGACCGATCAAAGCCTTTGATCGCTTCGCCGACCAATTCCTCCGCATGGCCCTTGCCGTATATCTCGGCCGTATCAATATGGGTCATTCCCAACTCGATCGCCTTCCTGATCGCCTGGATATCAGCCTGATCATTATCCGTGACTGTCTCGGCTTCGCCACCCATGCCCCAGGTACCGATCCCGAGCACCGGGATATCTGTCGTGCCATTGATTTTTTTATATTGCATATTTATCAAATTAGACATTTAACGCGCCGACCTCCAACGTCCACTTATTCGGCTCAGCTGATGCATCTTTCGGCAAATCGTTCGTGTTCAAGCGCGGCAGAGCGAACGGCTGATCCATATCCAGGTCTGCGACCCCGACCTTGGTAGTCAAAGCCAAGCTGCAACCTTCTTGTTTCAGGATGGACAACAAAGAATCATTGTACGCTCCATATGGATAACAGAAAACAAAATCTTCTGTTCCGCATCCGATTCGCTCAAGGAACTCCAACGAAAGCCTGATTTCCTGCCTCTGCTCGTCCACCGGAAGCGTATTCAGCCAATCATGGTCATAGCCATGGATCCCGATGTACATCCCTTTCCTTTTCAGACACTTCAGTTGGTCGAGGCTCATGTACAATTCGCGCGAAAATGCGCTCTCGTCAGTGGTCACGTACTTATTGAAAAGGAAATCGATAATGATGCCCCTGAGCTTTTTCGGCAATTCCCGCTGCAGCATCTTCTTGATCATGAACACCTCCCTTGTATCATACCGCAGTTCCTCGGCCCTAAGTTTTTCTTCATAGTAAGAGTCTGATTCCAAAGAATATTCTTCGCGGTATTTAGCCATCATGGAAAATATTTCAGCTGATATTCGTTTTTTGTCCTCTGCTATGGCCAAAATGAAATGGATCTTGTTCACGTCAAGCACCTGATGCTCTTGGATGGCTTTTGCCGAAGGGAAAAAGCTCCCCTGGATTCCGAGTTCGTCCAAAACAGGAAATACAAAATCAAAATGGTCTTTATAAGCGTCATCGAACGTCAAAAGTATCGAATTCTCCGGCAGACTTTTTTTGTTTTTTACCGCGTCTATCAGATCTTCCATCCTGATCGGCTCATAATGCTTCAATATATATAGCAGCTGTTCCTTGAAAAGACCGACTTCCAAACCTTTGATCTCCGGGTACCTTGAAGGCGCTAGTTCGCGGACATAGTGGTACATCACTATCGTTGTTCTTGGCATAGCTTTCACTTCTTCTTCGCGTGGAGCATGAAAGAAGATGCCTGCGGTATCAAACTCATGTGCCCGCGCGCCTGCGTTTGCAACAGATTGGAGATGTTGCCGTGGATTGCCGGAAACTCAGTCTTGAACTTCGGCGGAACGCCATGGATGTGGACGGGGAATATCTCGACGGGCTCAAACCCTTTGTTGATGAAGATATCGATCAATTGGACCGGGGTGAACTGGTACCTTGTGCTGACCTTGACTCCTGTCAGCGGGTGTACTTTTTCTTCTTTCTGGAGCGAAGCCGTTTTCAGCCCGATCAAATCCTTGATGCTTTCGGCGTTCGCGACCTTAACAGCTTCCGACAGCAAGGCCAAAGCATCTTCCGCGATTTCCTGTTCAGTGAAAGCATTCAGCGAAAAGATATTGAACAGCCTGTTTCTTGATCCGACGACTAACGAGCCCCCAGGCTTAAGTGTCTGCAGCGAGAGCTCCAAAAACCTGTCCAGTTCTTCGTAAGATATGTATTCGATGAATCCATTGGCCGCGAGCACGTCGTATGCGCCAGGTTCTAGGCGATAATCGAAAATGGAGCTGCATTCGAACTTGGCTTTTTCGAGATTTGATTTTTTTGCGTTTTCGACGGCGATGTCGATCATTTCTTGCGCAAAATCAACGCCCACTGCCTCAAGCCCTTTGGCCGCAAGTTCGCAGACCAAATCACCTGTTCCGCAGCCTACGTCCAAAACCCGTCCGATATTGCCCCTGTCGCTGACGACCTGGACGACAAAATCATTCCTCTGCTTGATTGTATTGACTTTGTCCGCTGTGGCGATACCAGCCTTTCTTTTCCAGTCTTGGGCGTATTCGCCGAAATAGCCTAAGGCCTCTTTTTGTTGCGTATTCATACGATGGTAGGTTGGCGAAATATTATCATCCCAAAAGCAAAAAGGGAAGTTGCGTAAACCGCTTAGTTTATTGCCATAAACAGCAGATACGTCTAAGATTATGGCAATATGGCCAACACGCCCTGGGACAGGTTTTTTGAGGAAAAAATGAAGATCATATTCGGCCGGCCCATAACTGTCATCGATATCGGCGGCGGCCTTAGGATCTCCAAACAGAAAAACAACCGCTATGATCCTTCGCGCGAGTGGCTGAGGCCGCTTACCGAGCAAGTCGACTACAAGGTCCTTGACCCTGTCCCTGATTACAATCCTGACATCGTGGGCGATATCCACTCCCTGCCGTTTGCGGACAATTCCATTGATGCCATCATCTGCATGGCTGTGCTGGAACATGTGAAAAATCCGTTTTTGGCCATGCAAGAGTTGTATCGCGTGCTCAAGCCAGGCGGCCAGCTCTACCTTTATGTGCCCTTCCTGTATTATTACCATCCCATGAAGCCGTATTATGACGATTACTGGCGCTTCACCAAAGACGGCCTGGATGAATTAGGCAAAACATTCACCGCGCACGAGATACAGAGCGTACGCGGCGCAATCGAAACATGGATATATCTGTCCCCTCTTGGCCGCCTCAAGTTCCTGAACAGGCTCGCCAATTGGCTGGATCGTAAATCAGGCAAGATCCGCAGCCACCAGACCAGCGGCTTCAACATGTACGCGATCAAATGATGCTATGAACTTCAGGCTCAAGCCTCTGATCTTATGCTTCTTGGCCGTGTGCGGCGGCATGTTGGCTTCTTGCCTTGTCTTGGAATTGATCCTCATGTTCACGGACCAGCAGACCTATAATGCGCTAATGAACGACGCGCGCACCGGCTTGATGATCTACAAACCGAACATGCGCTACCACTCATCTGGGATCTGCTTCAAAAACTATACCAGCATCAATCGCTTGGGCTTCCATGCGAAAGATATCGATCCTGAAAAAAAACCCGGCACCTTCCGCATCGTCGTCATGGGCAGCTCATTCACCGAAGCTTTCCAGGTCCCTTTGGAAAAAAATTTCTCCTCCTTGCTTGAAGCGGAGCTGAACGCAAATCCAGGAAAAAAATATGACTACGAGGTCGTGCCTTTCGGCATTGCGGGCAATGGGACGTATCTGGACATGATCTATTACGAAAAATACGCCAAAGCCCTCAAACCCGATCTGGTGATCGACCTGACCACGGAATACGAACTCACCAGGAACCAGCCCACAGTCACTTATCCGCCCAGGTTTGACCGGCAGGGCCAAGCCAT
The DNA here is from genome assembly GCA_964584725.1 of uncultured Gammaproteobacteria bacterium. Classification (GTDB taxonomy): domain Bacteria; phylum Patescibacteriota; class Patescibacteriia; order 2-12-FULL-60-25; family 2-12-FULL-60-25; genus MWCR01. Next base: position 6,027 of record CAZPAP010000040.1, on the reverse strand, counting down.
ATTGGACCTGCCTGCAAATTCTCAAAATACTTTTGTGGTCAGGCTCAAAAACTTTTTCCGCAACTCGAAACTTTTCATGAACCTGTACTTCAGGTATTTGGCTTTGGATTCAAGGTTCAAGAACTATCTGTCCCACCCGACCCTATTCTCCCGGGTCCAAGAACCAACGACCCAAGGAAACACGCCAGCCCCGGACCAGACCGTGCTTTGGGAAACGGAAAAAAAGCTCTTGTCGCAGTTCTCCAGCCTGGTCAAGCGAGACAACAGCCGCTTTCTGCTGGTTTCTTGGTTCAACCCGCAATTGGATGACACGCTGAAAAAAAATTATCTGGACGAATTCGAGGCCAGCGCGAACCGAAATCACTTTGCTTATCTGGACCTTGCCCCAAGCATGGAGCAAGCCGCCCAGCGCGAAGCCAAAAGCCCGATCTGGGTCTGCGATGACCACTGGAACGAATTCGGCCACAAATGGGCGGCTACCGGGATCCACGATTACCTCTTGAGCAATCCGCCCTTAATCCAACGCTAGTATGGAAATGATAGGTTCAGGCATAGATATCATTGAGATAAAAAGATTCCGCGAAGCCAGATTCCCCTCGCGCTTGGCTGAGTATTTTTTGTTGGCTGAAGAAATTGATGAGATGAACTCGAGCCGCGATACTGCCCAATACATGGCTTCAAGATTCGCGGCCAAGGAAGCGATCATAAAATCCTTTCCGAGTCCTCTGGGCTATAAGGATTTCCGGATCGCTAAAAATGCGGACAAGCCCTGCGTGATTTTTGCCGAAACCGGACTGGATGACTATTGTTTCTTCCTGAGCATCTCGCACTCGTTCGAGTACGCTACAGCCTGGGCCTGTGCTCTGCGCAAATGATATGGACATCCTCAAATACCTGAAGCTCGCCAATTCGCCGACATCTTCGGAAAATTCTTTGCCGCAATTCAGGATTTCGGTGGTTACGAATTTTACGGACGATCTGCTGAAGAAATTGCTCAAAGGCATGTGCTTGGCGGAAAATATCCAACCGAATATTTATGGCGTGCCTTATGGGCAATACCAATTCGAACTGAAGGATCCGAATTCAGGCCTTTATGCGCACCAGGCTGACGTGACATTCATCTTTTTTGACGCAAACCCTTATCTGCAGGCCGAGTTCACGGCTGACCCTGGACATGCGGCCGAAATGATCGAGGATATCCGCAAGTACTGCTCTTCGGCCAAAGGTACGATCGTGACCCAAACACTAGCCTTGCCCGCGCGTACGCCGCACGGAAACCTGTTCCAAGAAAATCCTTTGCATGCCACGGCGGAAAAATTCAACGACCAGCTCTGGCGACTGGCCGAAGAGTCAAAAAACATATACGTACTGGACACGAACCGCATCCTGCGCTTTTTAGGCGAAAAAAACAGCCGCGACCTGCGCAGCATGTATGCTTTCCGCCAGCCCTTCACCCATGAATTCGCGGCTTTGCTGGCTAAAGAATGGCTGGCCTTTATCCGCGCTTTGCTGGGCAAAGTCCGCAAATGCATTGTCGTGGATTTGGATAACACGCTTTGGGGCGGCGTAGTCGGCGAAGTCGGCCCGCTTGGCATTGCGCTTGGCCAGGATTATCCAGGTAACGCCTTCCAGAACTTCCAGCGCCTGCTGCTCGAATATTACAAACGCGGAATCATCCTGGCCATCAACAGCCGCAACAACCCCGAGGATGTGCGCGAAGTTTTCGAGAAGAACAAAAACATGGTCCTGAACGAAAACCATTTTTCCGCGATTTATGCGAACTGGAGCACGAAAGCCGAGAACCTTGTTTCGATTGCGCAGGATCTGAACATCGGCTTGGACAGCCTGGTGTTTTTGGATGACGATTCCATGAACCGCGACATGGTCCGCACCCAACTCCCCGAAGTGCACGTTCCGGATTTTTCGCTCGCGCCCGAGGAATATGCCCAAGCGTTGTTGGATCTGGATGTTTTCCATCAGCTTAGGCTGACGGACGAGGACAAGGAGCGCGGAAAGATGTATGCCGATGAAAGGCAACGGAAGACCGTACTTGCGTCCACCCAAAACCTTGAGGATTATATCACCCAGCTCGGTATCGAGTTCGATTTCTCGGTCAATGCGCAGGATATCGCGGCCAGGCTGGCTCAGCTCACCCAAAAAACAAACCAGTTCAATCTTACGACTCGCCGCTATACGGAAGATGAAATCAACGGATTCATGGCCAGCGGGCAGGTGTTTGCCGCCGATGTACGCGACAGGTTCGGGGATTATGGCGTGACCTTGGAAGCCATCGTTCTCCCCAAAGACGCAAGTACGGCTGAACTGGATATCTTCCTGATGAGCTGTCGGGTAATGGGCCGCGGCGTGGAAAAAGAATTCTTGCGTGCCATCCTGGAAAAACTTGAGCAGAACGGGATCAGGCGTTTGATGGCCAGCTTCATTCCGACCAATAAGAACATGCCCGCCGCTGATTTTCTGGCCAGCAACGGTTTTACCGAAACTAGCCGCCAAGAAGACGGTACGATAAACTACGGACTCGATATCAAGGCCTGCCGAAAAGCGGGTGCCGCAACCATAAAAGTAAATGACCTAACACAATCATGATATGAGCAAATTGACGCAAATATTTTCATCTGTCCTGGGAGTCGCTGAAGCGCAAGTCGTGCCTGAGCTTTCGCCGCAAACCGCTTCGGCTTGGGACTCGCTGAACGCCATAATCCTACTGACCGAAATAGAAAAAGCTTTTGACCTTAAATTCGATTATGACCAGGCCATGTCAGTCAAAAACTTCGGCGACGTGATGAACTTGGTCAGTTCAAAAGGAAAAGATCCATATGCTTGAACCGGCGAATCTTGCTTTCGATCAGATAGAGCTTGGCCAATGCGTCGAATTTGAGGTCATGATCACGGAAGACATGGTCAAGAAATTCAGCGAACTTTCCGGCGATACGAACCCCCTGCACATGGACCATGCTTTCGCTTCCAAAACCCCATATGGCCAGCGCATCGCACACGGCATGTTGGGCGCATCGTTTTTTTCCGCTTTGGTCGGCATGCGCTTGCCTGGACTGAATTCCGTATATCTTTCCCAGTCCCTATTTTTCCGCAACCCGATCCGTCTTAATGCCAAGGCGATTGTCCGCGGCACGATAATCCAAAAAATCGAATCGATGCGCACGGTAAAGATATCTACTGTCCTGCTGGATCTTGAAACGTCCTTGCCTTTTTTGGATGGCGAAGCTTTGGTTAAGCTCTTGGCCTAGAATATGGCTGACTCTCTCGTGATAATCTCTGGCGGCATGGGCGGAATCGGACGAGCCATCGCCCGACGCTTGGCCCAAGACGGATATTCCGTAGCGATTTTGGACGTTGCCATCGACCAGCAGTTCATTGCTTCTTTGCCGGGTACAGGCCATATAGGATTGGCCTGCGATCTCACGGATAAGATAGCCCTCAACTCAACCGTATCAAAACTCGTCGAGCTGCTTCCCATTCACGCTTGCGTGCACGCGGCGGTCAGCCCGTTGATCAGGAAAAAAGCTTCTGCCATCTCGGAAGACGAGTTCAGGCAGCAATTCGAAGTCACCACATTCGGCGGCCTGAATCTGTTCCAGACTGTCATCCCTTTCATGAAAGATCAGGCTGGCGGACGGATCATCGGGCTTACGAGCGCTGCGCTTGAGCCGAATGTCCAAGGCGGAAGCATGGCTGGCTACATCTGCGCGAAATTCGCCTTGCGCGGGCTTTTGCGCGAGTTGGCCAAAGAGTTGGCGCCATCCAACATCACTGTAAATGCCGTTGCCCCTGATTTTGTGCGCACGCCGCTGCATAACGATCTGCCGGAACGCGCATTCGAACTGATCCAGGAAAAAATGGGCAAAGACCTGACAACGCCGGAAAACGTGGCAGATACCGTGGCCTTCCTCTGCTCAGAAGCCGCCCGATCGATCACCGGCCTATCCCACCCGGTCGGCCAAGGCCAAGCCAGCGATCTGTAATTTATGGTCTTCAACTCCCTGGCCTTCCTGGTTTTCTTCATCCTCATTGTCGGGGCCTATTTCATTTGTCCTTTGCGCTTCCGCTGGGCAGTCTTGCTGGTCGGCAGCTGTTATTTTTACATGGCTCTGGTGCCGTACTACATCCTGATCCTGTTCTTCATCATCCTGGTGGATTTTTTCATGGCCAAGCTCATAGAAAAATCACAGGGGCGGACGAAACGCATATATCTGGTGATAAGCATCATCGCCAATCTCGGGACTTTGTTCTTTTTCAAATACTTCAATTTTTTCAACCAAAACGTAGCCGAAATCGCGCACCTGCTGGATTGGAATTATCCGATGGTGTTTTTGCGCATCCTTCTGCCGCTCGGCCTCTCCTTCCATACTTTCCAAAGCCTGAGCTATATCATCGAGGTCTACCGCGGAAAATACAAAGCCGAAAACCATCTTGGCATCTACGCCTTATATGTGATGTTCTTTCCGCAGCTGGTAGCCGGTCCGATCGAGCGGCCAGCGCATCTCTTGCCCCAATTGCATTCACCAGGGCCTTTCAGATGGGACAACATAACCTCTGGCTTGCAGCTGATGGCCTGGGGATTTTTCAAAAAAATAGTCATTGCCGACAGGTTGGCCGTGGCCGTGAATTACATCTATGCGTCTTTACACCAGCAACCAGGCCCGAGCTTGGCAATCGCTGTGGTGTTTTTCGCTTTCCAGCTTTATGCTGATTTCTCAGGCTACTCTGATATCGCCAAAGGCTCAGCCCGCGTCCTTGGTTTTGATTTGACCCTGAACTTCAACCACCCGTACTTTTCCAAATCCGTAGCTGACTTTTGGCGCAGATGGCACATCTCGCTTTCATCGTGGTTGCGTGACTATGTTTATTTTCCCCTGGTGTACAGCGCCAAAAGAGTGACTCGGTTTTGGCTATACATATGCCTGTTCATCACTTTCCTGATCAGCGGTATTTGGCACGGCGCTGGCTGGAACTTCGTGGCCATGGGTGCATTGTTCGGCGCCTATCTTGTCCTTGGCCTTGTCACCAGGCCGACTCGCGAGTGGATCGTGGATCGCACGGGGCTGAAAAAACACCCTGCTCTTCACCTTTTTCTGCAAAGGATTTTTACGTTCGTGCTCGTGTGCTTGGCTTGGATTTTTTTCCGGGTACAAAGCGTCAGGGATTGCCTGTATGTCATCACTCACCTGTTTTTCGGCTGGAATCTTGGCTTGCAGCAACTGTACCAAAATTATTTCTATATGCCCTTCACGACCCTGGGCATAACGCGCACGGAACTGCTGTATTCCATCTTTTTCATTCTCCTCCTTTTAGGCCTTGAATGGATTGATGAAAAAGCGCCTATTGGACCCTGGGTCAGGCGCCGGCCCTTGTTTTTCAGGGTCCTTATTTACTCTGGCCTGGTCCTGTCCATTCTCGTGTTCGGCAACTTCAATACTAAGGATTTTATCTATTTTCAGTTCTAAGATACTGACCTGGCCCAGAACTTGAGTTTCTTTAAGATTAGCGCTAATATAAGCCACATGACGAAAATCGCAATCATGGGTACTGGCATGGTCGGAGGCGCGCTTGACCGGTATCTGAAATCCATTGGCACTGAGGCTGGGCTCTATGACCCGCCCAAGGGCTTGGCTGACCAGGATATTTTGGCTCAAGCTGACGTAATTTTTGTTGCCGTACCAACGCCCTACTATCTTGATGGCTCGGGTTTTGACGACTCTTTTTTGCATAAAGCCATCCAGGCCATACCCCAACCCGGTAAAACAATCGTGCTCAAATCCACCATTACTCCGGGCACGACCGAAAGCATGCAGGCGAAATATCCTGAACACCGCTTTTTGTTCAATCCGGAGTTCCTGACCGAAACAACGGCTGATTTCGACATGGTCCATCCCAACCGCCAGATCGTGGGTTTCACGGCGCAGAGCCGCAAAGACGCTGAGCTGGTCATGGGCCTTTTGCCGCGCGCGCCATTCGAAAAGATCCTGCCTGTGAAGACTGCTGAGCTCATCA
>CAZPAP010000039.1:0-10759 GCA_964584725.1 uncultured Gammaproteobacteria bacterium | reverse complement strand
GATTTTTATGGGTTTCTGGATCTGGGCCTTGGTCCATGCAGCCAGGACCCCTCGGGCCACCTGGACCCAAAAGCTCTTATGGAGCCTGTGCCTGTTTATTAACCCTATGGCCACTATCTGGTATTGGTGCGTCTGGAAGAGGTGGGCCTTCTGGTTCATGTTTACGCCTCTGCTAGGTATTTTTGTGGCCCTACCCTTTGTCGTACGGTCGCTCATGACCAATGCGGAAGCAACGAACGTCAATGATTATCTGTTTGCCTTTGGCAGCAACACGCTAGTGATTTTCTTTGCCATACTCTTGATCTTCCCCATAGTCTTGCGTTTGATCGTCACCCTGAACCTGACTGTAAACGGGGAGGTGACGGCCTTGGACAGGAATGACTGGGTGCTTACGATTGCTTTTCCGATTATCGGCTATGGCGCCGCACTGGTCTATGCCGTCAAACATTTGAAAGCTTGGGCCTTTGCCAGCATTGCCTGGCTGATTGTCATTGCCGCCGTAGGCCAAGCCATGGTAGCGAATGTCAGCCCATTGCTCATACCGGCCGGGCAGGAGAAACGAGAAGAATTCAAATTGCGCAGAGCCGCCCCAGTTTTACCAATACGTTAATATACAAGTAGAGACGCCCCGCCGGGACGTCTCTACCAAATTACCGTAATTGGGTTTTTACTCTTCTTCGTCAGCGTAATCATTGTAGCGGATAGTGTCGCGCTCGCTGGCGATTACAGTGTTGGCCAACTCATCCAATTCCTCAATCGGATCTTTTTCTTGATCAGCATAGGAACTGGCGTCTACTACGTCCGCGTCATCATCAGCTACTTCAACCACGACAGCATCCTCCTCATCTTCAGCTGGATCCTCTTCTTTTCCTTCTTCATCCAAAAAATGCATGCCTGGCGTGAGGGTATCTTCTGCTTCTTCGTCGGTTGTGTTGTAACCCTGGGGGTCCCAGTCGTCTGCCGGACCCAGTGCAAATGGGAATGTAACCATAAAACTTTTACTGCGATTGATTAAGTTTGTTTGTGGAAAAAGATAGCAAATGAGTTTTTAGTGCGGAAGTGGATACTTATCCACTGAACTTGGCGAACTTTTTACGAACAGGTATGCTAGGCGAACTATGGATTATTTCTCAACATTTATAATTATTTTTTTGTTGGTTGTTTTGGTTGCCTTAGCCATCATCATCTGGAAGATTTCGCGCATTGAAAAGGAACAAAAAATCCCCCTTGAACCGCAAAGCCTCCTTCTGATGCAACAACAATTATCGCAGCTGCATCAGGATGTCAATGGCAAGCTTTCTGAGACCAACCAGGTCTTCAGGGAACAGCAGGTCTCGGTCACCGGGGTCGTCCGGGATATCATCGAAAGGATGACCAAGGTTGAGGAAGTATCTCGCCAAGTGCTCAATGAAACCACAGAGCTCCAGAAATTGCAAGACATCCTAAAAAACCCTAAACAAAGAGGAGTTTTAGGCGAGTTCTTCCTGGAGAACCTGCTCAAAAACGTGCTGCCGCCAGGCCATTTCCAGATGCAGTATAAGTTCAGGGACGGGGAAATCGTGGATGCCGTGGTCTTCATCAAGGACAAAATCGTGCCCATTGATTCCAAATTCAGCCTGGAAAACTACAATCGCATTGCCGTAGAGGACAACCCGGCTGAACGCGAAAAGCTGGAAAAGCTTTTTGTGAACGACTTGAAGGATCGGGTCAAAGAAACAGCCAAGTACATCAGGCCCGAGGAGGGGACAATGGACTTTGCTTTCATGTTCATCCCGCACGAAGCCATTTATTACGACTTGTTGATCAACAAAATCGGCGTGATAGGGGAGGAGACAGAAAATATCATCCAGCGCGCTTCTTCCAAATACAAAGTCATTGTCGTATCCCCGACCTCTTTCTTGGCTTATCTGCAGACTGTGTTGCAAGGCTTGCGCGCCATGCAGATTGAGGAACAGGCCAAGGAGATACGCTTACGCGTGGCAGATTTGGGCAAGCACTTGATGGCTTATGAAACCTACTTCAAGAAAGTCGGCTCAAATCTCAATACCACGGTCAATCAATACAACTTGGCTGGCAAAGAATATTCCAAAATTGACAAAGATGTCTATCGCTTGACCGGAGAGACGAACGGCTTCCAAGTGGAACAAATTCCAGGACCTGATATCATGGAATGACATGCGGTACAAATGGCTTAAGATCCTGGGCAGCCTAGCTGCCTTGTGCGCGATCATCATCACTGTTCTGGTTGTGAACGTGCGTTTTGCATATCGCGACCGTATGTTGCCCGCAGGCAAGCTGGAAAGAGCTCAGGCCATCATTGTGCTCGGAGCATCAGTAAAACCCGATGGCACGCCCTCAGATGCCCTGCAGGACCGTTTAGATACAGGCATAGACCTATATCACAAAAATCTGGCGCCAGTTTTATTTTTGACTGGCGATGACGGCCGCTTTCATGTGAACGAGATCCAATCAATGCAAACCTATGTCCTGGCTCATGGCGTGCCCCAAAGCGCCATAATGACTGATGGCCAGGGTTATAGGACGTACGAGAGCTGTTCGCGCGCTGTAAGCATCTTCAATATCAAACAAGCCATCCTGGTCACCCAAAACTTCCATTTGCCGCGCGCCTTATATCTTTGCAACAAGCTCGGCATGGATGCTACAGGCACTTCGGCCGATAAACATACATACGTCCGCATCGTTTATTTCACGGTCCGCGACTGGCTAGCCAGCTTTGAAGCGTGGATAGACGTGAACATAAGAAAACCTAGCCCGCCGGTATAACGTGGGCTTGATTGGGCAATCTCTTTTAGGATTTGGTGATATCTGCCTTTTTAGCTTCGTATTCCTCTTTATTGATCTCGCCTTTGGCGTAGCGCTCATTCAGGATGTCTAACGCCGTATTGCTTGGGTGTGCGCCATAATATTGATCACCGTGCATATGGTGCCAGCGCTCCCAACGATGCCATCTGCCTCCGCGCGCAATAAAGAAAATAATCCTGATTACCAAAGCGATAATCAAGAGACCGAAGAATAAGCCGACAATACCTCCCCAAGGGCCGATCCCATACATATGGGGGCCGTAATAGTAGTAGTCCATCATAGGACTTATATCTGGCGCCCAAAGCCATGGATTGTCAATAAAAAAACAGGGCCTGAGCGGTCCTGCTACGGAAGCTGAATGATCTGGTCAACGTGAATTTGAATGAGCTCCGTGTACGGCTTTTTTATGGTTTCGACGTCACCAAAGCCGAATCCTTCCTTGTGTGTGTAGTTTGGCGGAGCGAACTTCGCCTCTTGTTCCCACAGTCCAAGCTTGTTTACAGGATCTGCTCCTGCGAGCGCTTCCAAGCTCACAATCGTCTGGTTAACTAGCCGCTGGACATTTGCCGGTTCAACTTCACAAGATTCGTCGGGAGCAATCCAAATCGCGGTATACAAAACTGCGATCTTCAGAGCTGGTTTTTCGCGGTATGGATCAGCGCTCATTTCAACCTCCTAGGTGTTTATGTACGTAGAACATGTTATCGCATGAACAGTTTGGACTGTCAAGAATAAGGCTATGTATAGCAAAACAGGGGATAGAGCCTGCCCTATTTGGCTAAAAACGCGAAATTGGCAAGGGGAGTCAGTTTGACGGAGAAGTGAAAAATACAAAAATAAAATTTAAAAAAATAAAATCCCAGAACGCGTAGGGTATAAAAAAAGTTTTTAAAAATTTTATTTTTGGAACAAGAGGGAACACGGCCGAAAAACTCAAAAAAGCAGCAGGGTAGAGTGGTCTTGCGTGATAGCTTAGCGTCGCACAATATATGTTATACGATGCATAAAAGGTTTAAAAAGCATTCTTAGCCAAAAATGTTTGATCTCTATTTATAGTAGATCTTTCCAGGTATGCGCACATCAATATACTCGTTTATATCGCTCCATTTGGGTTTAGTCAGTATAAACTGCCTCAAGGTCTCAACCTGACCGTCTACAGGCTGATCCAGATCAAGTATGACGTTCTTATTCTCCTTAAGGATTACGTACAGCGTGTTTAAAGGCTCTGGTTGGATTTGCAAGGCTCTAAACCATACGCCAGCATCCCTTAATTTGTTTCCTAGCTCAAGCCAGGCCCGAACTCTCGTGGAACTTGCAAAACTTTGTCCTTTTTCAAAACTAGCTGATATTGGTGCGATTACGTAAATTTCTTTTGACGTTTCAATTGGAGTGGTGCCTGTCAGGAATTGGCGAGTGGTCGCAGCAGTCGAAGTATCAGCCCGGTCAGAGATCACGCCATAGTCGTCAACAATATATATGTCAGTATTAGTGACCAATACTACACTTCTCTGACGTTCCTTAATCTTGAGTCGTAAAATATTAGGATATGATTTATCCACAGTTAAGTTATCCACAAAGAGCTTTGAACTTAAGTATTTTGCTAAATCCTGCTCATCTAAAGAAAAAATATTCCTATTCCCCCATATGTGTTGTTTGGGTTGGTTAAAATAGGCTTCTATCTCCCCTCTTACTGCCCCCTCACCCAATACCTGAAGCTTTGATAGTTCGATTTTGTGTACATCAAAAAAACCGGAAAAGAATAAAAACCAAATTCCGCCAAGCACAACAAAGCTAATCAGCAGGGCGTAAACCACTGCTTGCTTTTGCATGGTCATGCCTTGGCGCTGGCGCCTGAACATGCCGCCTTCGTTGTTTTGACTCACCTGCTGGCTGATCAGCATACAATTTGAAGTCTCCTTTATTTAAAGGAGAATCGAAGAGGATTAAATCAGAATCCTTGGTATCAACGGATTGATGCGCGTAATAACTTCGTAGTTGATTGTGCTGATTTTGGATGCCATTTCCTCGGCTGTAATTTTTTCATTTTTCTGTGAACCTAATAGCACGGCCTCGTCTTGGACTTTGACGCCTTTAACATCTGTCACATCCACCATCAGCATATTCATACAGATCCTGCCCACGACTTTGCAGCGCGTGCCGCGGATGATGGCATGGCCAGAGCCAGACAGCCCGCGATCATAACCATCCCAATACCCTACTGGCAGAATCGCGATTTTGCTTGGCCGTGTAACATGTTCGGTCAATCCATAGCTGATTGCCGTGCCCTTGGGAACGCTCTTGATTTGGGCGATTATAGTCTTCCAGGCCAACGCTGGCTTGAACTTGATATTCAAATGCATTTTTTGGGCCACGGCCTGGGTTTCTTTGGATGACCAGAGTCCATATAAGCCTATACCTAGCCTAATCATGTCCAAATGCGTGTCAGCGAACAATAAAGCTGCAGCCGTGCAGCCAGCATGCGTTATTTCTGGTTTTATACCCGCTTTAACCATCTTCTCTTTCTCCTCCAGCAGACGCTTGAGTTGCAGGTCAGCGAAAGTATGGTCAGTCGTATCTTCAATGTTCGCAAAATGCGTGTAAATGCCTTCGATCCGCACGCCCTGAATCTTGGATGCGGTTTTTGCGAAATCCAATAAAGCCTTTCCGTTCAAACCTTGGCGCACTGTGCCTGTCTCGACCTTGAGATGGAGTTTAGCTGGATATTTTTTAAGCAAACCTTGCGCTGATAATTTTTTCAATTCTTTCAAAATCATTGGCTCATAGGCTACGAACGACAAACCATTCTCAACTGCTTGCTTGATGCAAAGAGGACGGATAAAACCGAGCACTAAAATCGGCTTTGTAATACCGGCCTGGCGCAGCCTAGTCCCCTCTTCCAAGGAATCTACGCCAAACCAATCCACTTGCGACTGAACGCCTAAAGCTGTTTCTTTTAAGCCGTGGCCATAGGCATTGGATTTGATCACAGCCATGACCTTGGTCTTGGGTTTGACCAAATTCCTGAAAATTTTGACATTGGATTGCAAGGCTGACTTGGATACTTCAACCCAAGTTTTTAAACAGGCTATTTTTGTTTTTTGCATAATGAACAATTTTTGTATTCAAGATTGATTAACCGATCTGATCGAAGCCACAGTATGGTATCAATACTTCTGGAATGCTGATTGTTCCGTCAGCCTGCTGGTAATTCTCCAAAATCGCGATCATGGCCCTGGGTGTGGCCACGACCGTGCCATTCAAGGTATGCACAAAACCCTTGTCCCCTTCTTTGGTCGCATATTTGATATTTAAGCCGCGAGCCTGATAATCAATGCAGTTGGAGCATGAAGTGACTTCACCCCAGCCGCCTTTGCCCTCGTTCTTGCCCCACATCCAAGCTTCGATGTCATAACGGCGGTAATCAGAGCCGCCTAAGTCGCCTGTGGCGCAATCTACGACGCGGAACGGTATGCCCAAGCTTTTCCAAAACCTTTTTTCGTTTTCCAAAAATTCCAGATGCAGGGCTTCGGATTGGTCTGGTTTGCAAAAGGCAAACATCTCAACTTTGCTGAATTGGTGCACGCGATACAAGCCATATGATTCGCGGCCATAAGACCCGGCTTCAGTCCTGAAACAATGCGAAAAAGCCACGTATTTCTTGGGTATTTCAGCCTCAGGCAAGGTCTCGCCCATATGATAGCCAAGCACTGGAATCTCAGATGTGCCGATCAAGGCCAAATCCTGGCCTTCCACAAAGTAGACCTGGTTTTCTGGACCGCGCGGCAAAAAGCCTTTAGCCACAAGGACTTCTTCTTTTGACACGTCTGGCGTGACAAGAACCTCATAACCCTCCTTGGCCATAAAGTCTATTCCATAGCGGATCAAGGCTTGTTCCAATAACGCCAGTTTGTTTTTCAAAAAATAAAACTTAGCGCCTGCGACTTTGGTGGCGCGTTCAAAATCAATCAAATCGTGTTGCTCAGCCAGCTCCAGATGATTCTTGGGATTCTTGATTTTTCTGGGCTTTCCCACTTCTTTCAGCACTTTATTGTCCGCATCCCCTTCTCCGATCGGCACATCCGGGTGCGTCTGGTTTGGCACGGCATGCAGCAATGCATTGCGCTTAAGCTCCAAGTCTTTGAGCTCAGTTTCCTTGGAGGCAATCGCCACCTTGATTTGCTTACCCTGCTCAATGCTGGCCTGCCTATCTTCGGCCGCCTGAGCCTTGGCCGCCACTAGGTTGCGCTGCCCGCGAAGATCTTCAACTTCCTTGAGAAGCGATAGGTATTGCTCATCGACTTTCACCAGGCTCTTGATATCCACCGCAGATTTGCGGTTGCGTGAATTTTTCTGGACTAAATCCGGATTGTCGCGCAAATATTTGATGTCAATCATAGTTATTTGATGCTTATGATACTGTATTGTATCACTCCGGCTGGAGTATTCACTTCTACTTCATCCCCAATCTTGTGGTTCAAAAAAGCCTGGCCAAGCGGAGACTCGTTGGAAATAAAACCATTCATGGGGTCTGCTTCGGCTGAACCGACGATGGTATAAGTCCGGGCGCCGTTCCTGGACTCAACTTCCACGGTTGAACCAACGCTGACTTTGTCGGTCGCGCCATCCTCTTTGATGACTTGGATATTTTTGAGGGTCTCCTCGATCTCGCGGATGCGGCCTTGGATAAAGCCCATTTCGTCTTTGGCGCTGTGATACTCGGCGTTTTCCTTAAGATCGCCCAAAGCCTTGGCCGATTCTATCTTGGCCGAGGTTTCGCGGACGCGGACGTTTTTGAGCTCATCAAGCTCTGCCTTGAGTTTTTCCAAGCCCTGCTTGCTGAAATAGTGAACCTTGTCTGTCATATGTGGTTAAATAAAGATGAAAACACGCAGTATTTGCGTGGTAAAATGCTTTCTTGGATAAAGTATATTATTCACACCCTCTACTGTCAATCTAGGATAATCACCAATACTCAATTACCAATGTCCAAGAAATAACCAAACTCCAAATATTCAATTCCGAATTGGATATTGGTTTATTGGTCATTGGAGCTTTTTTGATTATTGGTTTTTCGAATTTGGTTATTCTTTAAAGAGTACCATTCCCTTAATACATCATTAGCCACTGGCACTGCCGTACTTGAGCCCTCTCCCCCTTCTTCAAGCAGGACAGTCACGACGATTTCCGGGTTGTCATACGGGGCGAACGAAGTGAACCAGGCGTGGTTAGCCTTGTCTTGGCGCCACTGAGCCGTGCCGGTTTTGCCAGCCGCGGCAAAAGGTAATGCACTCAAGGCCCGGCCAGAGCCGTAGACTACTGTGTCGCGCATGCCAGAACGTATGACTGCGACCTTGTCAGCATCAGCCAGTGTTTCTTTAGGCTGATAAAAATCCGAGTTATCCATTACAAAATGCGGAATTATTCTTTTGCCTCCATTGGCGATTTCAGCCGTAGCCACTGCTATCTGCAAAGGCGTGACCAAAAAGTCGCCCTGGCCAATGGCAAAGTTATAGGTATCGCCCAATCTCCAGATCTGATTCTTTTTCTGCAGCATCCAGTCCGCATCAGGCACTAGGCCAGCAACCTCGCCAGGCACGTCCAGGCCTGTGCGCGAGCCAAATCCGAACAGTCTTAACCAGGTGGCCATTTTTTGCGCGCCCAGGCCCTTAAAATCATCCAGGCCGCCGCAAATCATGTAGAAGAAAGTATTGACTGACCAAGCGATTGCCCGCCTCACATCTGTGATGCCATGGCCGCCGGCTTTCCAGTCAGGAAAAAAGTTTGACCCGATCCTTATGCCGCCAGTGGACAAGAAGGTCGTATGCGCTGTGATAATACCTTCGCTTAAGGCGGCCAAAGCATATACCGGCTTGATGGTAGAGCCGGATGGATACAAACCTGCCCAGGCTCTGGCCAAAAACGGATGGTCTGGGTCGTTTATCAAACTCGCATATTTGGTGGATGATACTTGGCCAGAAAAAATATTGTTGTCATAAGCCGGTAAAGAAACCGCGGCCAGGATCGATCCGTCCCGCGGATCCATGGCAATGACAGCTCCGTTTTTTACATGCGCCCTGGCCAAATTCGCTTTTAAAGAATCTTCGGCTGTTTTCTGCAGACTGGCATCCAACGACAATACAAGATCCTGGCCGTTCTCAGCCAATGAATTATGCACGATCCTGCTCTCGCGGCCATGCGCATCAACTTCCACGGTCCTCTCCCCTGGCACGCCCCTTAACTTGGATTCATACCAAGCCTCAACGCCTGTTTTGCCCATTACATCTGTTGAGCGGTAGCCAGCAGCCAGCTTTTCCTTTAGCTGATCCTCAGAGATGCGCCCCACATAACCGATGATGTGCGACAAGCTCGGCAATTGCGCAGACAAAGAGTATTTGCGCTTTTGGCCTGTTTCAATATCAATGGCCGGCTGGTCAGCCAGCTTGATCTTAAGCGCAATAGCCTGGGCATATGGGATGTCGCGCACCAGGACCATGCGCCTTTCAAGCGAGGTCGACGAAGCTATGGTGGATCTGAGGTCTGAAATGGACACGCCTGCAATGCGCGCAATCTGGCCCAACACTTCGTCCATTGCATCTTTTTCCACGGGCAAATCAATGGGCGTGATCGTAACGTCAAAAGTAGAGATGTTCTCGGCTAAGACGGTTCCGTTTTTGTCTTTGATCATGCCTCTGGACGGCACTATGGTCTCTGGCCTCAGCCTATTGTTATCTGATTTGTTCGCATAATATTCGTGCGCAAACCCCTGGATCCAAAAAGCGCGTCCGACCAAAACAGCCAGGATAAGCGCGCACAGGCCCATGGCAATGAAGAATCTGATACTGCTTACATCCGAACCGATAAACAAGGGCCGCTCTTTGATTTTTGTGGCCTGGCCCTCGTACATGACAGCCGCATTTATATCAGCGACTTTGCCCAAATCAACAGCCAGACCATATGACCCATGTTCGTCCCAGGAAAAGCGTTTTTGATCTTGGGCCATATTATTGGGTTTTGATGGAAACCAAAAAGCGCTTGGTGAATAAGGTGAAGACCAAAAACAGGCTGGCCGTGATCGCAGAGTTAGCCAAGGCGGCCAAGAGATACGTGCTCCATGGCTCTAAAAAAATATGCGAGCTCAATACCAAGTTGCCCAAAGTTGCTTCCAGCAGCAAAAATACCCAATTCAATAATCCGGCGAAAAAAGCCAAAGCCATGGCAGAGAACAGAGAGCGGTTCGTGGCCACGTGCTCGGCCAAATACTCAACGCAAAGCATGACGACAAGCAGCCGAGAAGTCGCGAACCCGGCCGGAGTGGCTGAGAGCAAGTCAATGCAAGCCCCGGCAATGCCAGCCCCGAACAGTGCCGGCTTTGCGCGGTTCAAGAGCACAAGCATGACCAGGCAGGGCAAGACCGGGCGGATGATGTTGATCGGAAAAGGTGCGGCAGCGGCAAACGTGCTTTCGAAAATTCCGCCGACCATGGCGCCGCCTACAAGCAAAGCCCAAGATGATGGCCGCATATTACTTGTTTGTCTTCGGCTTCAGGATAGCCACCATTTCCACGAAATCCAGCGAAACCAAAGGCTCAATGGAAGCGCTCTTGAACGGATCAATGGGCTGGCCAATGATGCGGTTGACCATGCCAATAGCTAAATCGCCCGGGATTTTTTCGTCTGTACCGGCTGTGACCAAAATATCGTTTTCCTTGATCTGCTCTTCTTGCGGAATAAGCGTGGCCACTGCCGTGCCATTGCCCTTGCCCTCAAGCAAACCAATCAATTTATGCTGGCCAGTCAATGAGATGGCTACGCGGCTTGTCGGGTCAGGAATCAGCGTTACCGCAGCTGTATGCTCTTGTATTCCCGTGGCTTTGCCCACGTCAATCCCCTCGCCCACGATTACGGCCAAGCCGATTTCCAAACCGTTTTTTGACCCC
>CAZPAP010000038.1:0-10935 GCA_964584725.1 uncultured Gammaproteobacteria bacterium | reverse complement strand
GATACCCGCTTGGGTTTCCTAACGGCCTGAATATTACCAAAGAGCCGTAAGGAATGCAAGCTCTGCGTACTGCACCTAAAAATCCAAAATCTGCTCGATTTTATCTACTCACACCCCACAGAAACTCAAAAATTTGTTTTAAACTGAATGCCATGTCTTGGGAATGGATAATAAAGCACGAGCCTTCTTTATGTGTTGAGATGACACCGACATTGTTTCCATAGATATAAATCGTGGCATTCAAATCAACATAAGCCGGCAAGTACCTGATCTGACGAAGATACTTTGTCTCTTCTGAAAAAATCGCATGGGGCACGCTTTTTGCTTTGACCCGCAAAGAACGCGATTTTAATCCAGCTTTTACGCGTCGCATGATCCATTGCTCAATATATTTGCGATCTACTGCCTGTAAAGTCAACGCGGAAGGCGAAAAATAAACATACTCCCCTTTGGTTACACGCAAAATATCCTCATAGATTTCACGGGCGGCAAAAGGTCCTGTAAAAAGTTGGACAAACGGCTGTTTATCTTGCTTTGCATACATGGCCAAAAAATCTGGAAGCAAATCCTGGAGCTGTTCTTTTTGACTCTCAATTTTCCTAAAAAGTTCCTTGGGATGCAAAGGCAAAAAAACCTTGCGCTTTCCTTTCATTAAAGTTTGGACAAAGCCGCGTTCTTCCAAAAAACGCAGGTTGTCATAGATTGTCGTGCGCCCGATCTTAAGGTCTTTAGCCAATTCCGCGGCCGTAGCCTCGCCTTTAGACAGCGCAGCTAAATAGATATCAGCCCGCTGTTCATCCAACCCAGCGCTGGTCAGCCAGGCTCGCAAATTTGATTTTGTAGACATATGTCGGAAATAATTGACTAAATAAGCCTAGCATTTTTGGCTAAAACAAGCAAATATCTCTCTATCATCACTAAATTATTCAAAAATATTAGTCTGAATTAAGGCTTTCAAGTACTTTTGCATCGTGACAAGTTCTTCGACAACTCAAGGAGGCTATCATGTGTGGTGGACATGTTTCACAACAAAGGCTTGCAGCTACTGGCTTGCTCAACTCACTCAAAAAAAGCGAGTGGATCGGCGTCGCCGACGAACTGGCCTCACTTTCCCCTAAGGATTACGAGAAAGTGATACTCGCGTTCAATCTCTACCGCGAAGCCATCCACTCGGAAAATTCCGCGGAGTGCCAACTGCCAAAACGTAGGGCACCAAACAAGGATGCGGGTCAGACTGCGGGGCGAAAATGAGAACAGCAAACAGCATCATGAAGCTCTTCACACCGGCATTCAAACGCAAGATCATGCGGGTGCTGAAGAAAGAAACACCGGCCGTGGCCAGCATGGTCAGGTTCTACTTGTATGGCGACAAGTCGCGGGTCGTGGCGAACGTAAGCCCCGAAGACTTGGCACATGCACAAATCCTATCCAGTACTTTCCGCGTCCTATGCACCTAATTCCGATTCCCCTCCTCTGGCTCAGCAACTCCGCTGGGCCAAAGCATGGGCAGGCGGAAGATAAACAAGGAGATGGCCATGCCAAATAAAAGTCCAATCCTCGCCGAACAACCCTTTGACGATAGAATATTCAAGGAGATAAGCATTCATCTAAACGAAGAGCAACGAGGACATGTGCGCGATTCTATCGAAGGCACCATCGAGCTTGCTCATGGTGACCGGCTAGCGCATGCAAAGCGCATTTCGGCAGGCCGCAGGTTCCCTGCAGACATCTTGTACCTCAGAAAAATCAACGACGCGCTCGACTCATATTACTCGCTTCTCCGAGCAAAACTGTCACGTGGGTAATCCGACTTCCCTCCTCTGGCTCAGCGACTCCGCTGGGCCATGGCATGGGTAGGCGGAAAGAGAGGAGTGAATCATGACCATTAACATACAGCCCTTCGATGAACTCGCGTTCAACTTCGTTTCACGAGATGCGGCGTCCAAGGTTAAGAAGTTGGCAAAAGAACGTCTCACGATGCATGTTAGAATTGCGACCTTTGGTAGAGAGCCTACCTCGTCAATACCTTATCGACGGGCGGATCTAGCGCTAGCTTCGCAAGCTCCTTTGCCAGATGGAACGCTTTGGGATGCGGCGGAAGACTTGATTGATCGATATTACCGGCTAGTTCCGTTCGCATGCAGAAGAGTATATCAAGACATCAGATGATTAATCCTCCAACTTCCCTCCTCTGGCTCAGCGCTCACGCTGGACTGTATGATGGGTGTGGAAGTTGATTAAGGAGCGAACATGAAAAAACCTCAACCCGGAAGATGCAAACCATTCGAGGATTTTCTTGACGAAATGATCTCACGAGAACAGCTAGATGACCAACATGACATTCGGTTGTCCGCTCGTTCGGAATTCTACGGGGAGCACTTTGATAGGCTGTTTAGCTTTCAGGAACGTTCTCCGCAACTCGTCCTAAGAAAAGAGCACAAGATAGGGAGGGGTTTACAATTACTCATTCCACTTCGAAGGATCGAGATTGCCGAGCATCTGTGCGATGAGTATCTTACCAAAAACCCAGGAATGGACGGGCCGTATCTCTAGACTGAAATCGAATTCATCCACCTCCCCTCCTCTGGCTCAGCAATTCTGTTGAGCCATAGTATGGGCAGGCGGAAAAAAACTTGATCAAGGAGGAAGCTATGACGCTAGATACTTTAGGATTGTTACACCCAATCAATGAGCCACTGCTCGTCGAAATTGCAGTGCGGCTCAATACGCCGAAACATGTGCTGGAGCAGTTTCGTTGTTATTTAGCACCTGCAACTGCACCACTTCGGGGTCCGGATACTTCCGCACTTCGCAGGGCGGCAATGGAATCACCATTTCCGGAACCTGATGACATCAGAGCGTTCGCTCATCTTCGGAGAGCTTACTTGACCGCGCTGAAAACTCGCTAGCTGAATGCGGAAACAGAAAAGGAGCGATCATGTCCACCGAAACAGCATATCTGTTTACAACCTTCGAAGATGCTCTCGATAGAGCTTTTCCAAAAAGGCCTGACATTCAGGACCTTGCTCGACTTCATTTTTACCATGATTTCGAGCCGCGTGTGGATTCATATGAGGACATTACGAATGAGGAATTGGATCAAGTCGTAGTATTCCTAGGAGAACAGAGGAATCTCCTCAAGAACAACTGAATAAGCTTGCTCGTCCGCCACTCCTGGCGGTTTTTTCTTATAAAAATTCCCGCGATAGCGGGAGGGAGAGCAGACTTCTGGTTTGCGCGTCATCTGATCTTCATTGGTCGGATGGGCGTGGTCTTGATGTACTCGGAAACTACAGCATAAACATAAGCCGTGTCCTTGAGCTTGGGGGATATGCCCCTGGCCTCGGCTTCGGTGAGCTGAATCGGCTCTTTGGGCAGGATGTGCACGCGACACGCGTATCCGGATGGCTGGTGGCTAAGGACCAGCAAGATGAACCCCATGTCTTTGTGCGGCTCTTCTGAGAAAAGCGCTCTAGCCAACTGCGCCCTGCTATATCCCCCATCAGAACAGCGCAGCGTCACACAGACGTTCCCCTGGTCTAAACCATGTTCAAGGCCATCGACACGGCCTCGGAAAAAACAATCGATTTTCTCGCCAGCCTGCAAGAGGCTTGCGACTTCTTCTGGCATTGGGATTGGAATATTCTCAGTATCCATGGCAACAGCCTCCTTGGAGCTATAATGTACGCAACAAAAGATTATACCTGGCACAAATATTAGTCTACGTTATGCGGAATCCCGGGTGGCGTAAAATCATTGACATTTTCCCAAAAATGGTGTACCTATAGATGGTCAAACCCAAACCTGGAGGCGGACAATGGAACTCAGAGCTTTTGCACCTTGGACATTCATTACAACAGTCTTGCTTTTGGCGGCTTGCTCAAGCCCGGCAAGCGACGGAGGAGGAAGCAGTGGATCTGGCGGTACAGCAGCTGGCGGCAACGCTGGTACAGCTGGTACAGGCGGTACCAATGTTTGCGGCAAGTCATGCGACGATGGTTTTTCTTGCACCCTGGACTCATGCAGCTCAGGCCAGTGCCAGCACACCATCGGCCCCAACAGCGGCGCAACAGCCTGCCCCACCGGGCAGTACTGCACCCTGGAAAAGGGCTGCGCATTGCCACCGGCTTGCAAGGACAATGCTGATTGCGAAGCGCTCTGGTCAGCAGATGCGTGCAAAGACAATGTGCACTGCGACCCGGCCTCGTCGGTTTGTTTGTTCGACGTCCTGGACAAGGATGGCGACGGCCACCCTCCGCAGATCTGCGGGGGCAATGACTGCGACGACAGCGACAAGAGCCGCTACCCTGGCGCGTCCGAAGCCTGCGACGGCAAGGACAACAACTGCGACGGCACCATCGACGAGCAGGCATACTGCGGCGAGTCGAAGAAATGCGTTGCAGGAGCTTGCCAGTGCCCAGCCGAGAACACCTGCGGAACCAGTTGCGTGGACAAAACCAAAGACAACAACAACTGCGGCAGTTGCGGAAATGCTTGTGGACTCGGATTCAACTGCGAGGCTGGTGAATGCTCTTGCCACAACACAATCTGTACCGACATCTGTACCGATACTAGCCTGGATTCCAAGAATTGCGGCACCTGCGGGCACCAGTGCCCGGCTGTCGCGCAGTGCACGAACGGCAATTGCGCCTGCCCAACAGGACAATCTGATCTATGCACGAGCGGCTGCGTTGACCTGAGCACCGATAACGCGAACTGCGGGCAGTGCGACAATGCATGCTTACCGCAAACCACGTGTACATCCGGCAAGTGCACTTGTCCTGGTGCTACGACTTTGTGCGGAACCGATTGCGTCGACTTCCAAAATGACATCCTGAACTGCGGGGGATGTGGAGTGGTATGCAGCAACTTCCACGCCATGCCGTCGTGTGACTCCGGCGTATGCAAGTTCGCATGTGATGCGTTGTGGGGGAATTGTAACGCCGACCCAAGCGATGGCTGTGAAGTGTCGCTCATCGACTCACCGATGCACTGCGGAACTTGTGGAACGGATTGCTCCACCGGAACGTGCTTCTCCGGGAAGTGTCTTAAGGATTTGATTTCCGCAGATGCAACCTGCCTGCTTCGAGCAGATGCATCGTTCCTGTATTACATCGACACCGGAAGTGTCTTGCGTAAGCTATCGCTCGCCGGGGGAGCTCCCACCGCCGTTGCAACTCTTGCAGGCATGCCAAGTGCCATGGCTCTTGGCGGGGGGTTTGTCTACTGGATCCGTCCGTCGGACGGACTCGTAGAGCGCGCTGATGTGAACAACGGAACAATCACGGTTATTGCGTCGGGTCAGCTAGGCTTGAACTCTATTACGGCCGACCAGAACAGTGGGTTCTGGACTACTAGCAATGCCGTCATGGGGGCCTTGGGAAACAATCCGCCATACTCGGTCGCGGTTGGCCTGGCTTCAGCCTACAATGTGGCGGTCGACAGCACAGACGCATACTGGTCGAACGACACGACAATCTGGAGAACATCGAAGCAGGGCGGCACGCCTACTGCCGAAGTTTCCGCTACCGGGGACCGAACATTCGCCATCAACGACAACTCGGTGATCTGGCAAAAAAAGCTGGCGAACAACCACCATAGTCTTCTTCTCTCTCCCAAGGGTGGTGGGACTCAACAAACGGTGGCAGATACTTGGTGCGGGGCTAGGTTCTTTCAAACGATAGCAACCTCAAATACGCTCATGTACCTTCGGGCGCCGTGCAGCGGTGACCCTTTTGGCAAGGGCTATGTGGGAGCTGTGGATCTCACGACCGTCCAAGAGCTATTCCTCATCGATTACACCGACGCGCCGCCATGTGGATTAGCCACAAACGGAACCCTGGTGCTCCATTCTCATCTTGGATCGATCAAAGCCCTCACGCTGTGAGTACGGCGTGTGAATGAACGATACAGCCTCTGCTACTCAGAGGCTTTTTTAATACCAACCCTTTTCAAAACCTGTTCCATTTGGCACAATCTTGCTCTACAACTATGAATGACGAAAAACAAATCCTCAAACAAGATCATGAGGTCGCCTTAAAGGAGTATAAAGAAGCTGAAATCAAAAGGAACGAGCGCAAAGCCCAAGCTTATGGCCTGCATGTCACTTGCATGGATGAACGCGACACGTTTTCGTCTGATGCCACTGGCGAGCCCCTTGGATTTTTGGACTTATTCGCTTCCCCGGGCGGATGCTTGACCCAAAACCGCGATCCAGACAAAGGCGCCAGGGCCTTAGTGGATCTTTTCGGCCAAAAAATCTTGGATGCGAAAGCAACAGGCAAAAAAGTCGTGATCTACTTGATTCCCCACTCTTGCGCAGCAGACAGCCATGCAGGTTGTGCGGCCTTCAAATCCAACGAAGAAGCTGAAAGGATCTATTTCGCGGAATTGGCTTTGAGTCTTGAGCTCCTCCCCGAATTATCAGGCACAGAAATCTTCACGTGCATGTATGACACTGATTCGCATCAGCTCACGCCGTTCGGCGGATCAGAAATCCCTGAGTTCGCTGAGCAGGCTGCCGAGCGCTTGAGAAACGAAAAGGGCGTTGCCGCCGCAGACAAGACTGATGACTGGGACAGGCTCCATTCCGGCAATCGCATCTATGTCGGCGACTTGCCGCGGGCTTGGACGCCGCGCAGAAATGTGGCATATCATTTGCACAACAAAATGGATCAACAAGAGCTGATAAATGGGATTGCTTTGGCCTGCAAAATAATCAAGACCCATTCGCAAGTGAATCTGGATGAGAAAAACATAGTGATTCAGCTTGATTCGCACACTGGCGAGCACCCGGACCTTCCGTTCTCAAACCATGAATTGATTGAGATGTTGAATGGTTCATTGAACTTGAAGGGCTATGAACTTGATCCGGAAAAAATCATCATCATCCGTACACAAACCGACCCGGATACATGGGAGGGAGATATAATCAACACCTGAGACTTGAAAAAACATTCCTAAGTGCTACACTGGCTTTGCACCTTTTATCTCCCTTTGTGAAAACATCGGGGGAATATTCCCGGAACAAACCGGGAACAAAAAACCCATGGGCAACTGTGGGTTTTTTGTTTAGTATTGCCAGTTAGGCTGACTAAGGTTAAAATGCCGAAGAAATATAACTACTGCCCGGGTGGCGAAATGGTATACGCAACGGACTTAAAATCCGTCGCCCGAAAGGGCATGTGGGTTCGAGCCCCACCCCGGGCACCATAAAACTCCTGAAAAGGAGTTTTAAGTTGCTCGCACATGCAATCCCTTTACAAAGTCTGTTTGATATTTTGAAAATCAATTAAAATATCTACGATATGAAAAATGAATCCATCCCTTTAGATACTTCCAAGAAGCCGCTCAATCCAAAAAATCTTATCGATTACGAGGAGCGCGCCCGCGCCTACGAAGAGCTTGCCCCAGCGAGCAATCCGGCCAGGCCCGCCAAAGCGCATGAGCTCGGCCCTACGATCGGGCCTCTCCTGCTCCAAGAGTATATGGCTCAAAAAGGCCTATCGCCTCGGGCAAGGGAGACCTTTGATGCTTTGGCCCAAAGGATGCGCTGGGAAATTTCCAAAAACCCACGCATGGCTGATAAACTCGCAAACCTTTCTTTTGACGATAAGCTGGTCACTCAACTGATTTCCCGTCTTGAGAAGATTTCCAAAGCCAGCCAGCTACAAGATCTTAAGGGATCAAACCTAAAAGAGTATTACACTTCAATGTATAGCCAACTGGAAAAGGCTTTGAGCGATATCATTGATCAAAAGTATCAGGCGAGTTTGGACAAAGCAGCATAAAAAGAAAAAAGGCTCCGCGATGCGGGGCTTTTCAGTTGAGGTTCAGGCGTTGCCTGTAGTCGTCTACTGTCAGGATCACGTCTGTTGGATGGGCATAGTATTGCCAGGCTAGGGCAATCACACCCAGGGCTTGTCTAATGCGAATGTAGCCTTCAGCGTCCACTTTGCCATCAAGGGACTGGAGAAGATCGGCCCCTGTCTCGTGCTCGAGCCTGAGAAGCGAGGCCAGGAGCAAATCAGACCTCTGGAACTCATCCTGCTCGAGCAAAAAGCCGAGTACGAGCTCAACTCGCTCGATTTCGTTGTCGTGCAGGCCGTCTGCCGGCAAGACCTGCGCAATGGCTCGACGCACCTGGATAGCTACTGCTGCACTGTTCTGCGGCCCAGTACCAAGTTTCGACATGGCCAGGGTGAAGAGCTTCTTAGCCCAGTTCGCTTGAAGGAACGCAATGCTTTGGACTGCCTGTTTCATGTCCACCTCCGATCATGGATCTAAACACATTTTTAAGTTCCTGTCAAGACCGTGAGGCAAATAAAAAGAGACCTTTTCAGGGGTCTCGAGGAGGGTTCTGCGAGGGATGTTCCGTATAGGAGATGCGCTCTCGAGTTGAGAGCTTCATGTTCCCTGGCTGAGCTTTGATCTGCCAGGCTAGGCAGACCACGCCGACTGCGCGCTCCAGGTCCCTAAGCCTCTCGTTTGAAGCCGCGGCTGCGACTTCTCTGTACAAAGGCATGTGCAAGAACCTGAAACGCAGACGCTGTTCGGCTGCGATTTTTGAAGCTTCAAGGAGCGAAGACTTTTTTTCGCCATCAGCCAACAAGCCACGCAAAGTCTTCATCTCTTGCGGGGAGAGGGGTTTTTCGCTCAGTCCGACCCTGGCGATCGCCTGCCAGATACAGCATCCGATCGCATGGACTTGAACACTTTCCTCAGACAGCTCGTGCGCTGCTTCAATGAACAGCCTGGCATCGTCATCTGAAAGAGGTGTAGAGATCGAAACCGCGTCGAGGAGCAGTTGCTCGTGCGTCTTGGGCGGTATTGAGAACATTACTGGCTTGTCGAGCATGCTTCTCCTCCTGAGTGTACTTCTCTTGCCGTATCTGCAGCAGCATCCGTGCTCAAGGACCAGGCCAAAGCCAGGATGCTGAAAGCCGTCCTGAAACACTGCTGAGCGAAGGCGTTCTGATATCGCCTCACGATCGGAGCTCCCATCGGGTCATGCTGCAGCTCCACGATCAAACGCTCGTAGGCCCTGATGCCATTCTCCGTGCCTGACTGCTCGCGGATCGCGACTTCGAGGCGCGTGGCATCAAACTCGATATTCGTCCGGTAAAAAACCGGACTCATCAGATACAGATTGGCCGCGTTAGCTACAGCCGTCCTCCACTCGGATTGAGGCGGGATGTTGCGGATGCAGAGAGTGAGGAGAGCTCTTCTGCCTTGAGCATGCTTCTCCAACTGCTTGATGGTCAAAGGTGCGCTTTTACTGTTTTCCAACTCAAACTCCTTTCGGTTTGTGCGCGCAATTAAACCACGCTTTGATCAGCATGTCAATCAACTACCAAGGGATGCCCTGAAATTTTCGCTTATTTGCCTTTGTTTACTTGCTGAGCCAGCCAAGACAGCCTGGACGAACCTGCATGCGCTGTATTTTTGATATCAGCCTGAGCTTGCTGGCCCAGAGCCCGCAGATGCTGGACTTTGGCTGTGCGCGCCTGCACATCCTGGGCAATAGCCTGCAAATTCTGCACGCGCTGATTGCTGATCGACTGAGGAACCGGGGTACTAGGTTTTAAAAATGGATTCAGACCCATAACTCCAGAATTATAACACCAACCAGAGAATCACCAAATTCAAATGTCCAATATCCAAAAAATGATCAAACTCCAAAATCCAATACTCAATTCAATCCTTCTTGATTATTTAATGATTTAAACATTGGTAATTATTTGATAATTGTATCTTTGAAATTGGTAATTGTCCGAAGTTGTCCCTACTCGTTTCGCATGTTAGGCTTGGTGGAGTATGGAAGAGCTAAACCTTGTAGCCCCCGAGATCCAAGAAGGCGAAGAGCGGGTGGAGCTGTCTTTGCGGCCCAAAACCCTGGCTGAATTCATTGGTCAGCCCACAGTCAAAGAAAACCTTTCGATTTTTTTGGAAGCAGCCAAGCAAAGAAATGAGCCTTGCGAGCATGTGTTGCTGTATGGCCCCCCGGGCCTGGGCAAGACTACTTTAGCTCATGTGATCGGGCATGAGATGGATGCCAACGTAAAGATCACCAGCGGCCCGGCTTTGGAAAAGGTCGGCGACCTGGCAGCTATCCTGACCAATTTGGATGATGGCGACATTTTGTTCATTGATGAGATCCATCGCATGAACCGGAGCATTGAGGAGGTGCTCTACCCTGCCATGGAAGATTTTGCTTTGGACATCGTGATCGGCAAAGGCCCTTCAGCCCGCACCTTGCGCTTGGACTTGAAGCGCTTTGCTTTGATCGGCGCCACCACTCGCCTCTCGCTCATGAGTGCGCCTTTGCGCGACCGCTTTGGCGCAGTCCATCATTTGGATTTCTACGGACTGGATGAAATGACAGCCATCATGCTGCGCAGTGCAGCTTTGCTGGATATTGATCTGGACCAAGACACAGCCGCCTTGATCGCAACGCGCGCCAGGCGCACTCCGCGCATTGCCAATCGGCTTTTGCGCCGCGTACGAGACTATGCCCAGGTACGCGCTGACGGAAAAATCAATGCACAAGTGGTCAAAGCCGCTTTGGAATCTTTGGATATTGACGTCCGCGGCCTGGATGAGAATGACCGCCGTGCCTTGCGGACCATGATCGAAAAATACAATGGCGGGCCTGTGGGTTTAGCCACGATTGCCGCATCAATCTCAGAAGAAATCTCAACCGTAGAAGAAGTCATTGAGCCTTTTCTGCTGCGCGAGGGCTTGATCTGCCGCACGCCGCGAGGCAGGACAGTGACCCGGGAAGCATACGAACATTTGGGATATCCCGTGCCGCAGAATCTGCTTCAGCAAGAAATGCTGAACTGACTTGTGATATAATTCCAGCATGATCCCTGTTTACTACTTTGTGATCGCCTGGCTGATCTTTCTGGGCGTTTTCGTGCTGATCGCTTTGGT
>CAZPAP010000037.1:0-11390 GCA_964584725.1 uncultured Gammaproteobacteria bacterium | reverse complement strand
AAACGATGATGCGCCTGGCCTGTGATTTTTCGATCAAAGTCCTGACTAGCCTTTGGCCCAATGAGCCTGTGCCGCCGGTCACTAAGATGGATTTGCCGTTGAGATAATCTAAGTTCATATGTTTCATTTTAGAAGGCAAGATTAGACGTTTTTCAGCACAATGTCAACAATTTTAAGGATAGTGCTTTCAGTGATTTCTTGGTGGCAAGGCAAACCGACGCAAACCCGATAGTCAGGCTTAAGCATGTTCTGCCGTATGTCGAAATGGTAGAGCCCTGTTTCAATGCCGCTGGCCTGCAATTTATCCACTACACGTTTGGCCGAGCTGGGCTTCAGGAACAAAGGCATGGCCCATGGTAAGACATCATCAACATATAAGGAGTGCACGTCGAACCGGGCAAAAGCCGTCCTCAAAAGTTCATAATTTCTTTTCCGCTTCGCCAGCGCCCTTTCGTTCAAGCCTTGGCGTACGATGTTCAGCGAGATGCTGGGGCATGGGAACAGCTTGTCATAAATCGCATAATTCCTCTCGAGCTCGATGCCGTTTTCATGAGTGGGGTTCTTTTCGCATAAGAATCTGCGCAAAAAAACCTGTTTGGACAGTTTGTCTTCGTGTATTTTTAATTTATCAGCCACAAATCTTTTCAATGCCCTGTTTTTTGTCCAGATAGCACCTCCGACCACGCTTGGGAAAAACTTCGCCAAGCTGAAGATTGAAGCGTCGCCCAGCGTGCCCAATCTCTGGTCTTGATAGTTGCTGAAAGCCGCGTGCGCGCAATCTTCGATGCAGAACAGATTCTTATCCGAACAGAATGCCTTGATGGCCTTCATGTCCTGCGGAAAACCCCATTGGTGGTAGACCAGGATGCCTTTCACTTTTTTATTGAAAACAGTAGTCGGGAAACAATGCTTATGCATGGTCATGTACACCCAATAGCCTATCCATTCAGGGACTAAAACCTGCTCTGACTTATCCTTCAGGCGGCCGATGCTCCGATAATATTGGAGCAGAATAGCCAGCGCTGACTTTCCGGAAAATGTATATGAAATATCCTTGTCGAGCCCAGCCCCAAAAATATTACCCGACAGACGGGACTTGATGGGTTTTATGGCCATTGGAAAAGGATTGAAGTTTATTCTCATATTTGTTCAGGCATCGAAAACAACAAAGCATTATCAACGAACTGGCCTGTTTTCTGTTTTAATTCAGCTTTCATGATACCACTGTCCAAATACCCTATCCATTTTATTTTTGGCAGAAACATGCCTCCGTATCGCTCCTTGAAAACGCTGATGGAAAGTTCTTTGGCGCTGGGAGCGTGATAAAGCTGGGGCGTAAAGTACCTCTCTCCGATTTCATAGTATTTGAAACCTTTTTGCTTGTAATACAGCATCGCCTCCCACTCCAACAGATGCCGCGGCGAATATTCTTTTTCGAATTCATCCAAATTGATTTGGGACCAGCCGAAGGCCATGCGATCGAATTCGCCGCAATATAAAAAACTGATCGCCTCGTCTTTCAGGTATGTCACGAACAGCGTGGCCTTGCCTTGGCGCATACCGTCAAGCATGGAATCCCATGTCGCCTGCGGCCTGGTCATGCGGCCAGCCGACTTGATGTGCGTATCTTCGAAGATCTTGAAGATCCGATCGATTTGGTCCGCGTTGTTCTCTCTATTGAATGCACGGACCGCTAAGCCCTTTTTGTAACCGCGCTTTATGTGCCTCAAATGGTACTTGCTCACATCCGCGCTCAAGTCCTCGATGTTCTTTTCCAGATCGACAGCGATCGTGTTCTCGACCTCATAAATCAGGTTGTAGCGGAGCAGCTCGAACGTCGCGGGTTGGATGGCTCCTCCCTCGTGCATAAACAGAGTGTTCAACGGATCCCAAAAAAAAGAAACTTCACTCGCCTTGTTTTCTTTGGCGAAGGCCAGGATTTCCGAAATGATGTCGTCCAGTATCTTTTTATGGTCCTGCCTGGGCATAGGCGCTACCACCGGCACGCCGCAAGGAGCATGGCCGAACGAAATAGAATGCACGCCCCTGTCTTTCAGATGACTTGACGCCAAGCTGCAGATGGCGAGCGGCTTGCCTGCATGGTCGATGAATGCGAAAGAAGAATTTTTCTCAACTTCCTCGAATTTCGAAAAATAGTCCAGCAGAGCCGCGGAATGAAAATGACAAGAACCCGGCACGTTCAGCACCCAGGCATCCCACTCTTTGGCCGAAACATCAGAAAAAAGTACTTTTTTATACTCCATACCTACTGCCTTACATTATATACCTTATAAAAATATGATTCTGGATCCTTGAGCAAGTCCTGCGGCGCTCCTTGTTCGATGATTTTCCCTTCGGACAAAGCCATGATCCTGTCCGCGCACAATACAGTCGAGAGCCTGTGGGCGATGATGAGCACGGTTATCTTGCCCTTGAGCGACTCGATCACGTTCTGGATCTGCACCTCGGACTCGTTGTCCAATGCGCTCGTGGCCTCGTCCAAAACCAGCAATTTCGGCTTGCGCGCCAGCACTCTCGCGATGATTATCCTCTGCCTTTGTCCGCCTGAGAGCAGCGTGCCGCGCTCGCCGACCACTGTCTCGAACTTTTTGGGCAGAGTCTGTACAAAATCATAGATATTCGCGGCCTTGGCTGCTTCTTCGATTCCTTTGTCCGATATTTGCTTATAAAAACGGATGTTCTCGGCTATGGTGCCGTTCAGCAAAAACATGTCTTGCGAAACATACCCGATGTTGTTGCGCCATTTATCCAAACTGATCTCACGCACGTCCCGGCCGTCCAATACGATCCTGCCCGAGGAGGGATCGAATAAACGCAGGGTCAGATCCATGAGCGTGGTCTTGCCCGCGCCCGATGGGCCGACAAACCCGACGATCTCGCCGTGTTGGACCGAAAAATCAATGCCGTGCAGAATCTGTTTTTCCTGGCCGTATCCGAAACTGACGTTTTCGAACTCGAATTTATTCCTGAAAACGAAATCCGAACCTGCCCCGACCCTCTCTTTGCGGGTCTTCATCTCATCTTCCAGCATGTTTATGGCCTGGAGATAAGGCGCGTATTCGTTCAATGCCCGATAACTGGATTGCATGGTCTGGAAATAAGTGAAAATGCGTTGGATCAAATAGACGATAGCCGCAAAAGCGCCGAGCTGGAAAGCTGCTGTCTTATAATAGAATGCGAACAAGAAACAAATAAAGACAACGCCCATCGGTTGCATCAAGGCATCCCCCAAGGAACGCTGGAATGCGATCTTGATATAAGCGTCGCGGTACTGCTCAAAATCATTCTTGCCCACGGCCGCGATCGAGCCGGTTACAGCCATGGTCTTGACGGTTTTCATGCCCATGACATTCTCGTTCAAAAAATGGGCGATGGTTTTGTTGACGGTTTCCATGATCCGCGAATTTTTGCGTGTTTTCCCGAAACTGGATTTCAGGACCCAGAAGAATACGACCCCCAGGATCAGGGTCATGGCCGTAATCGGCGCAGAGATGCTGAAGGCGATCAGCACATATACGGCCAAGTTAGTGACGATGATGATCAGGGAACTGGTGTTTTCCAGGACCAAAGTCGCATAACGGACATTGGTCATCAAGACAGTTTCCAGATGGCCTAAGCGCTGTTTGAGCAAGAACGACCAATCCGCATCCAGGAACAGCTCAAGCAAGGCCCGTCGCTTCTGATACTCGTAGTTTGCCGAAATCCTGACTTTTATCCAGTTGCTCAAAATCAACATCAAAGACCTTAATATGAACAGACCGGCTATGAAGAGCAGAAGATATTTGAGGGTAAAACTCAATCCCAAAAGATTAAAAAAGTTTCCGATGAATTGGGTGAGCATGTCTTGCGCGCCTGTGTTGCCGGAACTCTTGGTCAACAGCGAGAACAGCGGTATGAGCGAACCGACACCCACGCCTTCGAGCAGGCCGCTGAAAAAACCTAAAAACACCATGACCCCAATGCCCCATTTGTATTTTCCGAATCCGTTGCTGACGAGCTTTATGAAGCGGACTGCGCGTAATTGGTTCCAAGACATAGGTTTACCATTTATTGATTTCATTTACGACTTTGCCCTTGACCTTCAAGTACGACTTTACGGCATTTTTTTCGGCTTCGGGCGAAACCAGCCTCAAAATCTCTTTGCCTAAAATACGGTATTGACGCCCGATCTTATTGGCTCTGATCAGGCCCTTTTTCAACAACCTTTTGATCGTGCTGTTGCTTATGTTAAGAATCGCCTGGGCTTCGCCAGTCGTATAGATAGCCATGGGCTTGATTTCTTCTTTAACCATACGACAATAGTAAAGGACAGTTTATCCTGAGTGCCATAGGGTGTCAATAAGGCTCACTTGATGCTATATCCTACATCTGTTATAGTTTTGTTCGAAATAGCATATGTCTGAACTACAAGGCAAAAAAATCCTCCTTCTACAGCAACGCAGGTGGGCCACGAATATCGGTCATTTTTTAGCCATAAAATTACAGGCTCAAGGCTGCAAGCTCGCTGCCCTGACGCTAAAAAGATCTGCCCATGAATTCATCCTTTCGCAGACCGAAGTCCATTACGATTTGGTGATAGGTAACGACGAGATCATGGATGACCCGAAAAAATATCTCGGTGAAGACAAAATCACTCTTAAGCAGGTTTGTGATGATTTGGGGATTGACTCGGTCTGGCCGATCGCGAACGCTCTCAGGAACCATGTGCGCACATACCGCGACAAATTCTATTATGGCTACATGCAGAACGTATCCGATGAAGGAATCTCGGATTATGTCAAAGCCGTCTATAAATATACTGTATTGATATTTGATGAGTTCAAACCAGATATAATAATCTCGCCGAACTTCGTTTCCCTGCCCCATATAATGCTCAGGCTGTATGCGGAAAAGAAAGGAATCAAGATGTTCGGACTGACGGATTCGAAAGTCAAGCACGTCAATATTTTCACTTACGGTGAATACGACGACCGAGGTCCTTTTTTCGACCGCTTAGACGACCTGAACAGCGGAAAAGCTACGAGCGACAACCTGGAAAAAGACATCTCATACATCTCGGACTTCAGGCAACAATTCAGGCAACGCACCTACGCTGTCGATCCGGATGCCAAAAAATCATTGTACCGAGCGATCCGCAATGAACTGAGCCCTTATAAACAGATTTGGGCCTGGTATACCAAACCGCAAAAAAATTATCTTAAAAGTACTGGCATAACCTTGGATTACCGCCCCCCACGCATTATTTTGCGCGATTTTTACTATAGTAAATACTACAGGCATGCTGCCAAAAAATTCAATTACGAAAAAATAGAGAATATCGGAAAATGCATCTATTTCCCGCTCCAGTTCCAGCCTGAAATTTCCATAGAAGTCATGGCGCCTTATTTCTGCAACCAGCTGGAAGTGGCAAGGCAGATAGCCATGTCCCTCCCGGACGATTACACGCTGATGGTCAAAGAACACCCGGCAATGGTGGGTTTAAGGCCGCCTTCATCCATGATAAAACTCTCCAGGACACCGAACGTCAAAGTCATCGATTATCATGTTCCGAGCGACGTTGCCCTGAAAAAAGCCGACTTAGTCATCAGCCCGAACAGCACGGCGCTTGTCGAGGCTTCGTTCTACCATAAGCCTGCGATCCAACTAGGCAACCTTGGCACGACACAGTTGCTGCCGAACGTGGTCAGGCATACGGACATGACGACCCTATCGGCTACCATCAAGCGGCTTTTGACGACCGACCTCAAGACCGAAGAATACGAGAAACGGTTAAGGAATTATATCGCAGCGGCGTATGATACGGGTTTTTCCATCGATTACACTGCCATCTGGGAAGAGGGCGATAAAAAAGAATTGGAGACATTGCTGAACATCTACATGGAGGAAGTTAGGAAAAATATAAAATGAGTATTTTATGATGAACCCTGAACAGATACTGAGTTGCCCAAACTGCAAAAATAATTTCACGCAGAACACATGCCGAAATTGCGGCTTTGTTCTGGATCAAGTCAACGGCGGCATCTATCAGATGGCGAAGAACAAAAACTTTTATTTCCGCGAAAAAATGCCCCAACCGGTCTTGGCGGAAATAAACAAGGCTACGGACATATTCGCTGCGGCTTATGAGGCATTCAAAAAAACCCTGCCTTGGAAGTACGACTTTTATGCGCTGGAATCGAACCGCGGTGCTGGCACGATCTTAAGCAAGCTGGGCCCAGATTCGATTGTCTTGGATTATGGAGCTGGCTGGGGCAACTTGGCGAAATTCGCCTCTTTATACTGCAAGCATGTTTTCGCCATGGATCTGACTCTGGAAAGCCTGGAGTTCTGCGATAAGACGTCGAAACGCGAGAACATGACGTTCATCCACGGCGGAGACTACCGATACTTCCCTTTCAAGGACAAATCGCTGGATGCCGTATTTTTGAACGGTGTCTTGGAATGGATACCGGAGTATGATCTTTCAGAGTCTCCGCGCACGATCCAACTCAATTTCCTGAAAGAAATCCGTCGGGTATTGAAAGATGACGGCCAAGTATTCATCGGCATCGAAAATCGTATCGGATTCCCCTATTTCTTCGGAAAGCCGGACGAACACTCTAAAATCAGGTTCGGCACCCTCATGCCCCGTGTCCTGGCGGATTTGGTCTCCAAGATAAAGTTCCACAAACCCTACCGTACATTCACTTATGGGCCGCGAGGCTATAAGCGTCTTCTGAAAGAAGCTGGCTTTGAAGACAATGCCATAAATGTCCCCGCCTCCGACTACAGGGAAATCATACAGATATTTCTGCCTGAAGCTAAAAAAAATCTGGTCTCAGCCCCGGAAAACGATCTTAACTGGAAAAGGAAAGTCAAAAATCTTGCGCGGCGCTTATTCTACCCCTCGTTTTTATCCAAATATTTTGCCCACGCGTTCCTAATAACTTCGAACTGGCCTAAACCCAACCTGCTCAAAGATGTCTTGCTCATGAAAGGAGAGCATATTATAGACGCCCAAAAAGTGATCAATAACAATCTCAAAGGCACGATCTTGGTTGAAACAGAAAATTATATATATAAAGTCCCAGCTCACCCAAAAGCCAGCGTAAACCTTAAAACCGAAATCAATACAATCGAAGAACTCGCTAAATCCGATTGGTTAAATCCATATTTGCCTAAAATCGAGCTCGCTTCCATCAACAACACGAACATCCAAATAATCAATAAGGAAAAACAGGTCCGGAAGGCTAAGGGATACTATGCGGAGATAAAAAAGTTCCTTGATCTTAAAAACCGTAATGCTCAATCCAAGTCGCTTGCAGACGCAATCCAAGACTTGAATCTGCAGAACGTAAGGGAGTATCTAGGGCTGAACGGAAAAAACGATCTGCTCGACCGGCTCATGGCCAAATCCACGGAAATAAAAGTCCAAGCCGCTCCTGCGCACGGAGACCTCCATACTAACAATATTTTGGCGACCGCTGGAGGCATCAAAATCATAGACTGGGAGTTTTACGCCGAAAAGGCGCCTGTGGAATTCGATTTGATCAGCTTGGTCCTGTATGAGGAGACCTTTGTCAAAAAAACTCCTTATCATGACTTGATGGAACGATTCTTGAATCAGACATTCGTCCCTTCGCCTGAAAATAATTTCTCTGAGCTTTTTCCGGTCATCAAGGCTGCGCACCCCCTGGTGCTGGCGACGCATTTCATGTATCAGCTTAGCTTTGCCCTAGGAAGATATGAGAACGTGGCGTTCGTACCTTACCAAAAAGATCAAAAATATAAGAAAACCCTGGAAATCATCGAAAAATGCATGGCAACCATATGATCAATTCCATCCTGCTGATAAGGCCTTTCGCAGCGGAGAAAAAACAATTTCCCTTGGGCTTGCTGTATGTAGGCACTGCCTTAAAACGCAAAGGCTATCAAATCCAGATAATCGATCTGCAGGACGAACCCGAGCGTGAAAACGAAATCATCGAAACACTCAAGTCCCGGCCAGACATGCTGCTCGGCATAAGCGCACTAGCCCCCCAATATCATTGGGTAAAGCGTTTTACGCTCCGCCTGAAACAGATCATCCCCCAGACCCCCGTGGTCATCGGCGGCCACATTGCGATCTGCCGCAAACAACTCCTGGAAAATACCGGGATCGACTATGTGTGCGTGGGCGAAGGCGAAGAAATGCTGCCCGAGCTGGTCGAGGCGCTGAACAGCGGCTCTGCGCTCGAAAATATCGCAGGAATGGCCTATAGGGGCAAGGATGGCGTGATGCTGAAAACCGCCTGGCGGCCGCAGATAAAGGATTTCGGATTGCCGGATTACGATCTGATCAATGTCGAAAAATATATAATCCACCCGGATGAGGACAGCTTTTTCCATAAATCAGCCGAATACCAGAAACAAGCCACTCCGCAGGATAAATCATGCGTGATCATGTTCTCAAGAGGCTGTATCGGGCATTGCGGCTTTTGCTACAGGCATCATGCAGGCTACCGCCAGCTCACGATCGAGGAGAGCTGGGAGAACCTGATGATCCTTTACCATAAGTATGGGGTCAGGTATTTCAGGATCGATGATGAGCTCTTCACGAATAATCCGGAATGGCTCAAGGCGATTTGCGAAAAGATCCGCGAATCCGGGCTTGGTATAATGTTCAGGATCACCGGGTTGCGGGTCGATACTGTTGACGATGAACGCCTGGAAATGCTCAAACGATCCGGCTGTATCGCCATCAATTACGGCATCGAATCCCTGTCCCAAACCACGCTGAATACAATGCTCAAAGGCGTGTCAGTCCAGCAAAACGAGGATGCTTTACGCAAGACCCTGGCTCATGGCATGGCGACCATGGCTTATATCATTTGGGGTTACCAGGGAGAAAACAAAAAAACCATCCTGGAAACCATCGATACCCTGATTTCTTTAGGGCTCCCGCCCCACCTGGTATCCATCTTTTATCTTGTCGCCCTGCCTGGCACTACCATGTACGCCTATGCTTTGCGCACCAAAAAAATCACGGACGAAGATGCTTACTTGGATTCTTTGAATATCCTCATGCAGAAGTGGGGCGGTTTCCATAAACGATATCTCATCAACTATTCCGAGTTGTCGCGCAAAGAACTCAAGAAATACGAAGAGATGCTGATGCTCATCCTTAAGCTGCGTGTCCGTTTCGGAAAGAACAGTATCTTGTCAAAAATCGTGCGCCAGGTTGTTCCGAGCCTGCCGGCCAGCCTCTTTCTGGGCCTGACGAACGCCACATACTCGATTTTCAGGAAAACTAAATCTTTTTTCGCCCCTAAAAAACCAAGAGCGCCAAAAAAACCCGGTTCGCCTCTCTGTGTCTTATGCCTGTCGTTCAGGACCCCTCCTGCTGTGCGGCCGCAGGCGATATTGATCGGCAAAATGATACCCGAGTGGATCAGACAAGGTGTCCAGCCTGTTATCGTCAACTACGACAACAATGGCGACTGGGGCATTGACGTGCCGATATACAGCGTCCCCTTTTTCAGGATCAACCGTTTCGCAGCCAAGCTGCCTTTTGTGCGCGAAGCTTTGGAATACATATATTTGAGGCGCCTGTGCCGAAAGCTCAAGCCCATAATCCGTGAGCATGAAATCGATCTGATTTTTTCCTTTGCCAATCCGCAAGCCAGCAACGCGCTTGGAGCAATGCTGAAAAAACAGACCCATTTGCCGTTCGTAGCCCATTTCAGCGACCCTTGGTATGACATGCCTCTTGAAAAAAAATCCTGGGCTTCCAACCGGCTGGTGCGCGCTTGGGAAAAATATGTCATCAAGAACAGCGATCGCGTAATTTTCGTTAACCCTATTTTGCGCGATTTGGTCATGAAAAAATATCCGTCGGCTTGGACTGAAAAAACCAGCATCATCCCCCACTGTTTCGATCCTAAGCTATATGCCAAGGTCGAAAAACTGGCAAGTCATCTTTTCCTCTTCGGCCATATCGGAGCTTTTTATGAGCAACGCCGGCCAGAACCTTTGCTGGAAGTCATGTCTAAAGTCAAAAAAGCAGGCATAAATGATTTCAGGCTAGAGCTTGTGGGCGCAGACCAAGCATACACAGGCTTCACCACCAAAGAGTTGGGCAGCTCTATCCAAAACTTCGGGCTGGCGGATACTGTTGCAGTCAAGCCGGCCGTGGATTATATCGAAAGCCTGAAGCTCATGTCTGAGGCGGATTGCTTGCTGGTCATGGACGCCAACTTAGACTCAAGCCCGTTTTTGCCCTCCAAGCTGATTGATTATGCGGGTAGCGGCACAATAATCGTGGGCTTTACGCCACAGGGCAGCCCCACCCAGCACTTCCTGGATAAGCTCGGTTACAGGTCTTTCAGCTATCAACAGCTCGACCAAGCAGCCCAATATCTGGCTGACCTGGTCCAGACAAAAAAACAAATCATCCCGAACCGCGAATACCTGGAAGCTTTTGGTGTCGAACGAACTACCTCAGGACTGATCGATATTTTCAAACAAGCGCAAAAAAGATAGAATCAGTCTATGAAAGTCGCGATCATAATCGGCACTAGGCCTGAAATAATCAAAATGTCCCCCTTGATCAGGACCTGCATTGGAAAAGGGCTTGATTTTTTTATGGTCCATACCGGCCAGCATTATGATTACGAACTTGACGGCAAAATATTCAAGGATCTTGGGCTGCCCAAACCAAAGTACAATCTGAACGTCGGCGGCAAGCCATATCGCATACAAAAAAGCCTGATGATCAGGCAGATGGCTGATATCTTCAAGCGTGAAGGAGTCGACGTGGTAGTGGTCCAAGGCGACACCAACAGCGTGCTGGCCGGGACTCTGGCCGGCCTCAAGACCAACTGCAGAGTCGCGCATCATGAGGCTGGTCTGCGCAGCCACGATCTAGGCATGCTGGAAGAAGTGAATCGCATCATCACGGATAACGTGGCTGATTATCTTTTCGCTCCGACTAAGACAGCCATGAAGAATCTTGAACAGGAGGGCCTGAAAAAACATTCTTATCTGACCGGCAACACGATCACTGACGCGGTCATCCAGAATTCGGAAATCGCCCGTAAAAAATCCCGGATCTTGCGCCAGCTGAAACTTAAAAAATCAGGCTTTATCCTGGTCACGACCCATCGCGCCGAAAATGTCGATGACAAAAAGAAACTCAGTAATATCCTGGCCGGGCTGGATGCTGTCTCCAAAAAACTAAAACTCCCGGTCATTCTCCCCTTGCACCCGCGCACAAAATCCAATATCGAAAAATTCTGCCTCCAAAAACCCAAGTCGATCAAATTCATCAAGCCTTTGGGCTATTTGGACTTCCTTAATCTGGAAGCCAACGCCAAGTTGATAATCACCGACTCCGGCGGCATCCAGGAAGA
>CAZPAP010000036.1:0-11461 GCA_964584725.1 uncultured Gammaproteobacteria bacterium | reverse complement strand
GGGGCTGTCAGGGCTAGGCCCAAAGTGCCGATGAATTTGAAGATCGAACGCAAAAACCATTCAGTCTGGTCAGTCATCCTGTTCAAACGCCATAGATCTTCGCGCACGAAATCTAGACTGCGGCGTACATCAGGCTGGTTAAGCGCCCCTGGCCCGAGCTTTGAGATGTGCGAATAAATATATTCCTGCGTAGAGAACCAGCAGACTTTTTCGAACCAGTCATTCAGCTTGGAATAAGTCAGTTCGTTCACCAGGCTTCTCAACAGGTAGCAGCCAAGCACGATACTGAGCAAAAGCGGCGCACGATCGGTCTGCCCCGTTGCGATGGCCGCGATAAAAAGCGAGAAAGCATAGATTTCTACGGGCTGGAGAAAAGTACTGAACACCAAAAGTATGAATCTGAAGACCGTAAGTTTTTTATTTGCGCTCCAGAGGATCTTCAAGAAGCGCCAATAAGCCGAAAGTTTTTCTTTCAGCGTAAATTTCAGGACTGGACTTTTGTCTGTTTCTCCTCCGTTCTGCATCAATACATTATAGCACGGAAAAAGGACTGATTGATCTCAAAAAATAAAAATCCCCGCGCTCAACTGTCAGGTTCGTGAGCTGCGGGGCAAAGTAGAGTCAGCGGCACGCCGTGCAGGCAGTGCATGCGCAACAGGCAGCTGCCTTGTCGACCAGGCCGATGTCGATGACCTTGTCGTCCGCGTGAGCGAATGGGGAGTGGAAGGCCGAGAAGATTTCAATCCGCGGGTTGAAGCGCTTCTTCGGCTTGGGCGGGTGGTGCGGCGCGGAACCTCTGCCAGGCACAATCATTAGGGTACCCTCTTCTTTCTGCGGACGTGGCACAAAAACGCGCACCAAGTATGGCAAAAAAATCTGATATTGTAAAGCCCACGGGATCAGCGAATCTCCCCAGATCAGCGCGAATACTGTATGCTTTGGCTGTTATGGACTCCATAAAAATCAGCCAAGCCCGCACCAATAATCTCAAGAACGTGAGCTTGAGCATACCGCTCAAAAAGCTCGTGGTTGTCGTCGGAAAAAGCGGCAGCGGCAAATCGTCCCTGGTCTACGATGTCCTGTACCAAGCTTCGCTCGGCAAAAAAGTAGATGCGATCGTCAGTAAATTGCCCAAAGTTTATGTGATTGAACAAAAGATCAAGCCAGACCATAAGTTGAGCTTGGGGCAAACGAATTTCCATAAGCTGAAGAAGATCTTAAGCGAAATAAAGAAAGGCGAGCTCCTGATTGTTGATGAGCCTTGCGCGGGCATGGCCAGCGAGGATAGGAAAATGATTTTGAAGATGCTGAAAGGCGCGGTCAAAGCCGGCATATCCATCATTGCGGTTGAACACAGCAAGGATATAATCGCGAACGCGGATTATGTGATTGAATTTGGCCCTGAATCCGGCCGCAATGGCGGGCGAGTTATTTTTGAAGGCCCAATCCAAAAATTCAAGAAAGCAAAAACCCCCACATCCATCTATGCTTTTTCGGACAAGGCCGGCCAAGTGGATTATGAACGTCAGCCGAACGACAAATCCAAACGCATGCAGAAAAAAAGCCTGTCCATCAACGGCATCACAGCCAATAACCTGAAGGATTATAATTTTACTTTTCCTTTGGGCAGCTTGGTCTGTGTCTCCGGCAGGATGGGAACCGGAAAATCGACTTTATTGTCCGTGGTTTACGGTGCACTGTTCAAAGGCAGGGACGCATGGAAACTCAGGCATGGTTTCAAATCCATCAAAGGCAAAGAAAACGTGCGGCGTTCGTATTTTGTTGACCAGGCTCAGCTGAGTGCGATCAAGACGAGCACGCCCGCGACTTATTTGGGCATTTTGGATCCATTGAAGCGCATCAAAGGCGTGAAGATAGAGAAGTTGATGGATAAGACTGTTGATGAGGTGGCTGAAACGTATAAAAATATTCCGCTGGTGAAAAGAAAGCTGGGTTTGCTTCAAGAAGTCGGCCTTGGATACCTGACGCTCGGGCAAAGGTCCGGCACTTTAAGCGGGGGAGAGGCTCAGCGCGTGCGTTTGGCCAAGATTTTGTCCAAAAAACTAGGCGATCGCTGTATTTATATTTTGGACACGCCGTCCCGCGGTTTGCATTTGAGCAACTTGCCGGCTTTGCTGAAAGTATTGCAGATCATCATCGATAAAAACAACACAGTCCTGGTGGCTGAGAACCGCGAGGAGATCATCAACAACTGCGATAGCGTGGTGAGGCTTTAATCCTCTTCGATTCTCCCTTATCCATCCTTCGCTAAAGCTACGGCTGGCAGGTAAGGGAGACTTTAAACACTTGGAGATTCGGTGTTTGAATATTGGTGCTTTTTTGGATATTGGCTGCGCCCACCGTAGCTTTGAGCGAAGGTGGGTTATTGAGTATTGGTAATTACAAAATCCGCTCTAAAGCGGATTTTGTCGTGGTGCCGCGGGAGAGATTTGAACTCTCAAACCCTTTCGGATACTAGCTCCTAAGGCTAGCGCGTATACCAATTCCGCCACCGCGGCTTATTTTATTTTCTCGGCAGAACCTCGCGCTGAATAACTTACATGTTTTTATTGTAATTGTCTACGCATGAGCACAGCGATAAAAAAAGACGCAGAATGCGTCAGTAGAGGAGGTTGGCGATTTCCAGAGGTACGCTTTTTTTGTGGAGCTCAAGCCTGTCCTCAGGAGTCAGCGGATAATTGAGCGTGAAGGACTCGGCGCGGTTGATGTAGACCATTTTGTCTGGGCCCACGCGCCTGAAGAAGAGTGTGAACTCCCCCCACAGCACATAAGCAGCAGCGCCAATCGGTGACGATTCACTCATGCCGCAGATCTTGGCTTGACCTTCGCGCCAGTGAGTTGCCATACCGGCAGGCGAGGCATCTCCGCTTGGCAAATCAAGCGTTGCTTCTTTGCCGTCAGAGTATTGAATCTTGACCTGTGACCGGCTTAGCTTTTCTGCATATACTGCCTGCGCATCTGTTCTGCAGAATAGCCTGATGCCTACAGGCGCTGTCTCTAAGCTGAAGCGCAAGCTGATGACGTGTTCTATCTCGTCGCAGTTGCGCGCGGTTTGCGCAGGGATCACATATGTCTTGGGGTAAGCGCACGCCACAGCCAGGCAACCCAGGAATCCAAGGAACGCGATTGATTTCATGTCTCCTCCTTTGTGCAATAGGTAAGCATAACGAACACGGATAGTCAATCCATTTAGGCTAAACCCTGAACCCTTAACGCTTAACCTTTGTCATCTTGAGCGAAATGAGTTTGACGAATGAAGTCGAAAGATCTGGCTTGAACTGTTTCACTGAACGGTCCAGATCCTTCGGCTCCGTCGAACTCCGCTCAGGATGACAGAAATGTCGGTAAACCAAAAAGCACCTTTCGGTGCTTTCAAGTATTTCTCAGAACACAATATGTTGTGGGCTAAGAGATTTGCCCAGAGGTGGGCAAGAAGTAGGGGTGGGTACTGTCTCTGTTCGCCCGGCGCGGGTGATCAGTCCGCCAAAGCGGGCAATGGACAGCAGTGTGAAGAACGAGGGGGTGGGTGTGACAAACGATTGGTGCGCTTTTGTCGCCGGTAGCGTCGATCCGGCAACTTCTTGTCGGACGGCGGCGCGCATCCAGAGAAGCGGGTCACCCGCACGATGAGCGCGGAGGTCCTCGGCGGTCGTCCTCCGAGCGGCTGTGCCGGATAGGATCCGCAACACGGTCGTTGAGAGTTGTTGAACGCAGGCGTCGGCCTGCGCCTTCTGCCTGGGTACTGCCTTGGGGATTTCTCCCAGCCCCCAGCGCCTTCATCAGATGCTAGTGCATCCTCCGGCACTGAGAGCTAGACTGGACGTGCCCTGTACTTCATGGCGATCGCGTCTCCTTGTGGCGCTGTCGCAGCGCCAGCTGTCGAGCATCTCGCACTTGTTGCCGCGTCAGCGCGCCGCTCCATCAGAAGAGCGTGTGAGGCTGGCCGGCGTTCCGTGGGCAGTGTTAGTACAGCTACGAGAAGCCGCTGTGAACCGTCATGCTTTCCTCGCGGTGGTGTTGGGCGAACTCGCCGTTGGTCACGTGGTGGAACTGCTGCTGGCGCCGGAACTGCTCGTTTCGCTAAGATGTTTGGACGAGCGTCCCATTACCCGAAGCCTCTTCGCATGGGTTTCCTCCTGCTGGATGTTCACGCGGACGTTGCTTGGCCCCACTTCGCGTAAAGCTTGTGGGGCGAGCTCAGATCCCGAGCTTCATCTGCATCACGGCCTCCTTGGTCGTCGTTGCTTCGTCGCGATGTATTAGGTACTGCGTTCTTCGATGGCATATGCGCCAT
Source organism: uncultured Gammaproteobacteria bacterium (assembly GCA_964584725.1). Lineage (GTDB taxonomy): Bacteria > Patescibacteriota > Patescibacteriia > 2-12-FULL-60-25 > 2-12-FULL-60-25 > MWCR01. The sequence goes on along the minus strand of CAZPAP010000036.1, from coordinate 7,146 downwards.
TCGATGCTCAGCAATATACTACATTTTGCAGATTTTGTCAAGCCCCACCGGCCGTTATTCAGTAGGGACAGGTCGCGACCTGTCCCTACCGAGACGCCAAACAAAAAAACCCTCTTAATAGAGGGATTTTTTGCTCTTTGCTTTGAAAACGGAAGTGAAATTGTCTGTTTTGGGCAGATAATCTCGCTTTCGTCTCCGAACCCGTGGAGAAAATGGGTTCGGAGCGAGGGAGGGGAAGGATCAGAACTTCAGGTCATTGCGGAACGCGAGTTCCTTGCGGCAGAACTTGCGCGGCTCGCCGAGCTTGGACCAGTACTCAATCTGTTTTTTCAGACCGGCCAGTCCCAAGCCGTGCGAGTGGTGAACTGCGAAGCGATGGTCGCAAATCAGGTCATAGCCCAGGCCGAGTGCCCAGCCAGCCCATTCGCCATCATCGCCGCCAGCGCCAAAGCGATGGTCAAACCCATGCTCCAGCCACAAGGCGCGGCGAATCGCGATGTTCGTGCCGCCGAAGATGCCCATGCCCGTATGCGCGGCCTTGTGGGGTCCGCGGTACTGAGCAAGAAGGTATCCGGGGTAGTAGTAGAAGCGCTCGACCAGGCTGCATCCCTTGCTGGGGATGACTGGCGAATACACTCCTGCCACTTTGGGGTCAGCCAGATGCTCCACGGCACAGCTGATCCAGTCCTTGCGAACAGGGAGGGCGTGCCCGACCGTGAAGATCATGATTTCGCCCGTGGCATACAAGGCGCCGAAGTTCATGGACTTGGGGAAGCTGAACCTTTCGCGCTTGATGGTCACGACCGTACAGCCGCTCGTTTCCGCGAGCTCTGCTGTCCCGTCCGTGGATTCGTTGTCCACGACCACGACCTCAAAGTCCTGGAAATCTTGTGCTCGCAAGGCTGCGAGCAGCTCTGCGAGGTGTTCTTTTTCATTGAGAGTGCGAATGATCACGGAAACTTTCGGCATGGCCGAGCTCCTTGTTGGTTGTTCCTGGAATCTTCCGAAAGTGAAATCGCGAATTGCTTCGTAATTTCGCTTTCGTCTCCGAACCCGTGGAGAAAATGGGTTCGGAGCGAGGGTAGGGGAAGGATCAGCCGACAATGCCCCATTCAGAAATCCTGAGTGCTGCAACATAGGACGGAACGTCGGAATACTTCGCCTCTTCTGGGCAGAGTGACATGATTGCCCTGGCGATGAACATCTGCATCCGCTGGCGTTCGACCAACATGGTCAGGACATCATAGCCGATTGCCGCGACGACGAGATGTACGTTTTCGATGTATACCCGGTTGTGTTCGTGAACCATGCCGTCGAAGAATCCTACGCCTGAGTTTGGAATATTGAGGGCACGGAGCACGTCCTGCACGAGCGGAATTTCTTGGTGACCTTTTTTCTCTTCGTTGTAAGTGAAGCGAATGCCAGCCTTGAGAAATCGCTGCAAGTTGTTCGAACTCATGACATCCTCCTGTTGCGCGGCAGATCCAGAACGCTTCTGGCCTTGGCCGGCTTTTGATGATCGATCTCCTCAGCGATAACGCAGAAGAGCATGGATGCTCCGAGCACCATGGCTAGCATGCCCCAGAACGGGTTGACGTCCGTAATCGCTTTGCAGGCGACTACGAACCCGGCGACCATGACGGCGCCGCAGATGGCAACGTCCCACACATGAAGATTGCGAATCGCGTTACTGATGTTTTTCACCTGAAATCTCCAGTGCGACACAAGGTCGCGCGTTGAATTGTTATGGAAGGAGCTGGTCTGAAAGCGCGAGCAAGTCGTGTTTTCGGATCAGCGCCCGGACTTGAGTCGTCCGGGCTGAGTTGTCTTGATGGGAATCAAGACTAGTGTGAAGGAGCGCGCTCAGTAGATGGGGTAGTACCGGTACTTGGGCTGCTTGGGCTTCTCCGGCTCGACGTTGAAGTCTTTCCGGTGGATGCCCGAGGGCTCGAATGTGCTCGTGATGCCCAGGTGAGGCATGTGCCTGGGCGTGTGCGGAGCGTCGCAGATGTCGTCCAGGCGCGTGCTCTGCTGGCCGTAGGCGCGGATGCCTTTGCTCGTGAAGCGTGCGTCCAACCCGGCCTGCGTGAGCTCTTCCAGGGCAGTGCGCTCGATGTCGCTGAAGTTGACGTCGAGTTCCTCTACCCACGGCTCCTTCTTTGCGCTCATGCGCCGCTCGCAAGTCACGATGGTCTGCGGGCCCATGGCCTCAACCGTGATCAGGTCATAACCAGACTTCTGCGCCAAAACAGCGATTTCTGCAAAGTTCATGACTTCCTCCCTTGTTTTAGCCTTGGTACGCACCAGCAATCTGGCACGGTTCTGATTGTTAGAACGTATTAATATAGCACAAAAAAGGGGTTTTGTCAACCCTCTTTGGGGCATTTTTAGGCTCAACCTAGCATTTTTGGCTAAAAACCGGTCCCTGTTTTTATTGACAACTTAGCGAAAGAGGAGTTGAATAGTGCTGTTGTTTCAATCATTGTAAGAATCACCCCAAAGCTTCGGCTTAAAGGGTGTTCTAAAGATAGGGGCACGAGCGTCGTCAATGTGTGCCATGCCTCACTCCTCCTTGTTGGTTGAACGTCAGGACGCTCGTACCCCGCAATCTGCCACATGGCCGTCACGCGTCGTCTCCCTCCCCTCCGATTGCGTTTCGTAGCTGCCCATGTGGCCCCTCTCCACCCCCGCTATCCTACAGCGGGCTTTTTTAATCCTCTTCGCTTCTCCTTTAATAAAGGAGACTTTAACGTACTAGAAGCCCCCTTTAGTTAAAGGGGGATCGAGGGGGATTAATCCCTTGACAAAAAGCTAAAAATGCGCTAAAAAGATTAATCCCCAAAGGAGGTTGGCATGGCATCCAATGTTGTTGATTTGAGGCCGGTGCTTGCCGACCTCAGTACTCACTCTGTCCGTGATGTCAGAGTGCGCAAATGCCAGGAAACAGGCAAGATCATTCTACGGTTCAAGGTCTATGGACTGTTCACTCCCTCGGTTTTCGATGAGTGTCGAATGAAGCTGATTCTACCCGGGGCTGTGATCGCGGGCGTAATCCGGGTCGTGCAGAGCGAAGTAGCACGCAGTCTGGTTTACTCGTTCGAGTTCCAGGCAGACGACCCGACCCAACTCAAGGATCTGTACTTCTCAGAAGACCTGATCCAGTGGTGCAATGTTTCGGGAATGCTCTTTGAACTGGGCGGTGAAGAATATATCCAGCCCAACCCGTTTTATCGGGCAAACCCTTACCTTCGCGTAGACTAAAGACTCCCTCTCGGGAGCCTAATTTATTTCTATTTGATTTTGACGCCCAGGATGGCAATGTCATCATCCTTTTTATAAGCCGTCTCGCGCTTTTTTGCCGTGAGCCTTAATCTATCAAGCTGTTCGTTGAACGATCCGCCATCAGCCGCAGACCCCAGTTCTTTTGTATCCAGATCATCTGTTTTCGGATCTTCAAACATATCCAGCAAGCCGTCTGTCCCGAAGATCAGTTCATCGCCGGCTTGGAGTTCGGCAAAATCCACTGAAGGGGCAGAAAGGTTTCCGCCAAGCGCGGCTGGCATCAGTTTTTTCAGATCCTTATATCTCATGGGATAGGTTTTGCCTTTCAGCTTTTCATAATCAGCTGCTCCTCCGCCCAAAGCCCCGATCATTTCAGGCGTTATGGGAAGCGGAAATTTTTTGTCTGGCTCATTTTTCATCTGATCCAAAAGATCATGACTCAGCGCCCCGGTTTCGAGCAATAAATTAGACATGGAATCTTCTTGCGTGAGCTTTTCCACTTTCCCGTCTTTGCGTTTGATGAAAGCGCCGCTGTCTCCGACATTGGCTACCACGGCCCAGCGCTTGCCGTCAGGCGTTTTATGGACAAATCCAGTGCAGGCAGTCGTGACGCCTTTGGTTTGCTTGACCTGCTCGCTTGTTTTTGAAAAAGCTTCAACCAAAGACAAGGCTTTGCGCGCCATTTCAGTGTCCTTGCTGGCGATTTCCTCTATTTTTTCGGTTATGGCCCGTCTTTTTTGCATGGCCGCCTCAGGCGAACTGGCTGAGATCCTGTTCAGCTGGCTTTCTACCAAATTAGCGATTACTTCTGCCTGGTCCTTGCCCTTGTTTGCGGCCAAAGCTTCTTTATATGTTTCAGGGATTGCCTCCTCAGCCATTTTGCTGGCTAAATCGCCATGGCCCATGCCGCCCAAGCCATCCAGCACGCCGACCAATCCGGTTTCGGAATCAGCGATGATATTATCCTCGTTCCGGCTTTTATTCTCCAGTCTGACTGGCTTCTTTTCAAGCGTGGCTGCAACTTCCAGGCCATGCCTTTCAAAGCCCAAAACAGAGAAGGCCTCATGCACGTTCGCCTCCTGGTATTTGCCCGGTTCCTTTTCTTCTTCAAAAGTCACAGGGATCTCTTCGTTCGTATTTTCCGGTTCGCCTCTTAGAGTCTCGAAAATGTTTTTTTTCGGATTCTCAATGGAGATGATGTCTTCGTCGCTAAGCTCTACTGCTTCGGGCTTTGGAGTAGGGCGCGGCCATTTGAATGCTTCGGGCATAATGCAGGCATTATACACTTGAGAGATGCAGAGATACAGAGATCAAACGAGCAAGAGATTGACGATGATACTTGAATCTGTTTAAATCCAGGCACAAAAGGAGGTTGCACATGGAGAATAGGAAGGTGGCACTTTCATATTCAGAACTGCGCGAGAAGTATCGCGAACATGCAGGCCAGCGTTTCGACACGGCCGTGGCCGTTTCGCCTGATGGCAAGCGGATCCGGAACGCGGATTTCGTGGTGGTCTATCGCAAGGGCGAGCGCCGCGGGGTCATGTTTTACCACTACTCCGGAATCATATTCCATCAGAACAAGCTCGCTCTCGACTCTTGCAAAGTCATTCAGGAGCCAGATGGGCTTCTACCCACAAGCAAGGAGCAATTGCTGAAGGAATTTGTGATTGAGCCAGGTCGCTTGATTCGTCTTCTGGCCTCTGCTGCCCCCAAGACTCAAGTCGCCTTGCGCATCGGCAAGCTCAGCGTCTTGATCGTGGAAATTAGCGCAGTGCCGGACATGCTCAAATCGGCGCTGGCCCTGCTCACTCCGCCCGGGGAAGCGCTCATGTATCTCATCAATAAGGCTAAGAAGCCTTCTGGCGAAGAAGGCCAAAGCTCATCGGATGAGCCAGCGTCGGAACTATACGATGATCCTTCGCGCTGCAGCGGCCCGGGCACCATCTCCTACTGCGCGCCGTTCGATGAGTCGCCCAAAGATGGAACGCCCCTCGAACCTGAGACGCCGGAACCGGAAGACATCCAACCCGAAACACTGATAGACAGGACCGGGAAGGATGAACTTGAAGAGTCCCAAGGCCCAAGCTCATGGGACAAACTGGACGATAAGACCGGGAAACGATAACGAGTGAAGCTACCTCGACCCTAACGGGTCTTTTTTATTTATGGTACTCACTCCCGCGCTCAATCATCAGCCCTCTATATATCTGTTCCATTAAGATGATACGCGCCAAAGCATGGGGCAAAGTCATTTTGCCGAGCGAGAGTTTGATGTTTGCCCGGTCTAGCACAGACTGGTGCAGACCCCAGGATCCGCCGATCAAAAAGACTATTTGCTTGTCAGAATTGAGACTCAAGAGCTTGGAAAACTCAGTCGAGGCCAGTTGCTTGCCATGCTCATCCAGGGCAATGGCCAGGGCATCAGCGGGCAGGTTCTTAAGCAGGTCCGTAGCCTCCTTCCGAGTGGTTTTTTCAGTATCCGGCTTGGCTGATCCGTCATGCCCCTCCTTGTATTCTAGGACCTCAAAAGCCCCAAAAGCCGAGCATCTTGTGGCATACATGTGGATAGCTTCGCGTTGCCAAGTCTCTGGCAGTCGACCTATGCACCGGATTTGGGCTTTGATTTTCATATTTTTGGCTCAGTAATCGCACTTGACAGGGTTTATGCATTGCATTATGATACGGGCACGAAAAAATTACTACCAACTCACCCTTCTAGGTGAGCAATGGAGAATCCCAAACATGTCTAACCCCCAAACTGTCCGCCTCGCGGATTAACGGCTAAGCCTCTAAGGATCTCTATTGCGAGATATAGTTGCTTGGCCCCGGCCAAGCTTTTTAAAACCCAGTCGATCTACGGATGAAGGCAGACTCTCTCGAGAGACTCTACCTGTGTCCGCGAGATCAAGTTCTACATCTACGGGCTGTGACTTTGACAATCAAATACTTTCACTCTTGCCATGATCAGTGGCAGGAGATGATTGAAGATAATACGTACAAGGCATAAATTCAACAACAAGTAAGCAATTTAAAACGATTGGTCACGAAATCAATCGTAAGATGTACACCATACATACAAGTGTCGTCCGCATGAGCCTGAACAATCAGGTTCGTGGCATTGGACGGCCGAAGCACGTAAGGGCGTACGGTGGATGGCTTGGTAGCGAGGAGCTGATGAAGGACGTAGCAGCCTGCGAAAAGTCTCGGGAAGGTGGCAAGCAACCTGTGATCCGAGAATCTCCGAATGGGGTAACCCAACGCGATGAAGTCGCGTTATCCAGCGCCGAATACATAGGCGTTGCGAAAGGCACCTGGGGAAGTGAAACATCTCAGTACCCAGAGGAAAAGAAAAAAACGACGCTGACTCCATATCTTCTCCCATTTACTTTAATGGGACGGAGATATGTTGTCAGCATAATTCCGTGAGTAGTGGCGAGCGAAAGCGGAGCAGCCTAAACCTTTTTGTGTAAGCCTGCACACCGAGCTGGACGCAAGTTCAGCCGCGGGCGCGGGTGACGAGCTTGAGCTGTCGCACGAATAGGTGTTGCGGACGGGACGTCGAAGTTCTCAAGAGCTTCGGTGCATACTTATGTAATATAGCTGAATCTGCTGGAAAGCGGATCCAAAGAAGGTGATAGACCTGTAGGCGAAATATTCACATGAATGCATTGTTCCAGATCCAAAGTACTATGGGGCTCGAGAAACCCCGTAGGAAGCAGCCACGACGATGTGGCAAGGCTAAATACTCCTTCTGACCGATAGTGAACTAGTACAGTGATGGAAAGCTGAAAAGCAGCCCGAGAGGGCGATGAAATAGTATCTGAAACCGTACGCTTACAAGGAGTTGGAGTGGTTCGCCCC
>CAZPAP010000035.1:0-11680 GCA_964584725.1 uncultured Gammaproteobacteria bacterium | reverse complement strand
TTCCGGCAAATCAAAGCAGCGCAAACCCGGGTCGCACATTTCGCCGTTTGCCCAATCTGTCTGGAAGTTGCCGCATGACCCGCCTGGTACCTTGGCTACTGGTTTCCACAGACAATTATTCGGATCGCACAGCCCGCCGCCATCGCACTCCTCGCCTGCGCCAGATGGCATGCTCATGACCATGCACGGCTGGCCGGCTTTTGTCTTATGCGTATCTATATTGCAATATTTAGGATCAGTATTTTCCACGATTCCATTGCCGCATTGGGCTGCCTTGCCATACACGCCGCCTGATCCGGCATTCGTACAATTATCGCGGCAACCGTCCGGCAATTTTCCATCGACATCAATACCGCTCGGATAATAGAATTGCGCGACTGTCGCATCGTCAATGCTCCAATTGAACGGCTTATCCAGGCTGATTGTCTGGCCATCAGGGCTGCATTCATCTGGTTGGCCGGTAGCGATGGCCGTAAACAATTCCCTGTCCCCGATCGTCTCTTTGATCGATTCCGGCGGATATAATTTGACCTGATCGGTCTTGCAGATATTGTCCGCTCCCTTGGTCTTGAATTTCCATTCGACCGGCTTGTTCATGACCACGCCGTATTTGCTGGTGACTGTTCCTTGCGAGCCGCCCTCAATGTGCACCAGATAATATGTGTCCTTGAACAAAACCACGGGCTTGATCGTCACCAGGCTATATTGGATATTCTGCGGGGAATTGATCTCAAGTTTGACTTGGACATTTTGCTCCGTATTCTGCTCCGGCAAACATGTCTCGTTTGCGCACCTGTATAATTTGATGTTTTTTTGGTTGATCGTGGCCGCTGACAGCGAAGTATTGAACTGAGCCCAGATATCGATGTTGGTGCAGGCTGATGTACAATCCGGGAACTTGCTGATGATGCTCGGTGCGATGAATTTGATGAACATGTCGCCCGAACCTAAAACTTGCGGCGAGGAATTGAGCAAGGCTGCGCGGACTTTTGCCGGCGGGTTCACAGCCTCTTCCATGCCAGAGTGCGCTGTCTGATAACAAGCGTATTTCTTGCTCGGATCGTTTTGGCTCTCGATCCAAGCCTTGTTGCCCGGGTCAACAGACCAATCAAAAGACATTTGATCGCAGCTAAAGATATTGCAGCCCGCATCTTTCACGCTCGGGACTGCGCATAATCCTGCTTCTGGTCGCCTTCGATGGATACTTGGGCCGGATTCACATATACTCCGCCGACTGCGCAATTATTTTCGTCAGCCCTGGTCTGGAATTTGTAGCAATAACCCAAGCCTGGCTCTGGACAAGCTGACCGTTCTTCCATGAAATCCCCATTCTCCAGATCCGCGCTATGCACATCTTTGGTGACCAGCACATAATAGAACGTATTGGTTGACAATTTGTTCAGTGGCTCAAAGCTGACGTAATCAGTATCCAGGCCAGAAGTCTTTTTGAGGTTCTTGATGGGTACTTCCTCAAGCTTGTCGCAAGGCGATGCGCCCGTACCCACGCACTTTTTGAGTTTGAAGAATTTTGATACGCCGGCCGGCCAATCCAATTTAGTATCAAACAGCATGCCCATTTGCGGCGCAGGCGAAATACAGACCTGGTCCCCGCCCTTGTATTGTACGGATGGCGTCGGTGAAGGCAATTGCACGCCGCCTTGATCGCAGATTTCCAAGACATTCGGTGCTTTCGGAATCACGCCGGTCGAGAATTGCCATGAGAATTGAGCTGAAATCTTTTTTGCGCAGCCTGTGGCCGAGCATGTTCCGTTCGAACAACAGGTGCTGTTTGCCCCGCAGATATTGGGGTTGTCCAAACAATTGCCGACTTTAAAGGCTATTTGGTTTGATTTCGCATTATTGACCTGCACAAAAGCCAAGCCTGTTTCTGCGCCATTCGGCACCTGGGCCTTGATCTGGTCCGACTGCCAGGCAGATGTCTGGGCTTTTTTGTTGTTATAGAACTGCAGAAAGTTGGTTGGATCAGGCGCACCAAGATTCTCTCCTGTGATTTGCACAGGCGTGCCCACTGGCCCGGACGAAGGTTCAAAACTGCAGATACCTGGGCCTGGCGCGCCCTGGATAAATTTGAAATTCACTTCATTGGACGCTGTTGTTCCGCGCATGACCGAAACCTTCAGATCTGCGGATTGGGAACTGCCTAAATCCACTTTCGGGACTTTGATGGTGATTGAATCGTCTTTCCACCAGCCGCTGCCGCAGCCGTTCGGAAAGCTCGCATCCCCAGGATAAATTTTTCCGGTAGCGAAATCATTGAACTTGACTGTGCCTGGCGTCGTGCCGAATCTTTGGCCAGTGATGGTTATGTATTGGCCGGCCGGTGCTTGCGTTGGATCAAGGCTGGAAATGAATGGCGCAGCTTGCTGCTGTTGCTGTTCATTCACATCGAACAGCACCTGGTTTGATTCGCCCTGCGCTGTTTTGACTGATATCGGATATTCGCCTGGCGAAAGAACTGGCACTGGAAGTCCGATGGTTTGAGCTGACCAGGCTAGATTCTGGGTAATGTTCTGGTTTCCGAAATTGACTGACCCGGCTGTTCCAAAGCCCGTACCCGTAAGCGATATCTGATTGCCGGTCAATCCATTGTCCGGATCGACTTTGCACAAGCCCGGGATTTCCTGATTGTTCACTTCAAAAGAAAACTTAGGCCCAAGCTCATCATCTGTCCTGTCTGAGAGTTGGTTGCCTGCGTTAACGATTTGGATCGGACCTGAGCCAGCTCCATCCGGCACTTGCACCAAGGCATAATGATCTGTCCAAACCTTAGCTCCGGAGTTTACGCAGGCCTGGGGCGGAAGTGCCTTAAGCGCTGGCGGACCCAAAAATGTGACAGAGCCAGTGTTGCCGAAATTATCGCCATAGATCGAGACATAGGTCCCGGCCTTGCCCTTGAGAGGCGCGACATTGGTGATGATCGGCTTGTCCACGCATGTGCCGTTTTGGCAGAAACCAGATGAGCAATCTCCATTCTTGGTACAGACACTGCCTTTGCATGCCAAACAATCCTTGCCACCGCAATCAACATCCACTTCGTCCGCGTCTTTGATGGCATTCGTGCAATGCTTGGCCACTACCACGACGCTGACTGTTTTTTCCGCGGTATTGCTGTCCGTATCAGTGGCTTTGACTTTGATTTGATAGGTCTGCTTCAAGACCTTGCCCACTGTATCCCAATACATGGCTGATTCAAATGTAGTGGGCGTTGGCGTAACATCCGGGCCATCAGTCCCATCAGGCGTAAACAGCTGGTCATTCTCAAACCAGGAGAGCAAAGACACTCCCTGATCGTCGGTTGCGCGGGCACGGACCTCGACAGCCGTATCAGCCGCAACGCTCTTGCCGTCATACAAGCTCAAGATATCGACTTGCGGCGGCTGGATATCGACTGTGTGTCCGGATTTGAAGGTAAAATTACATTCAGGATAAAAACCTCCGCACTTGATCGCTTCTTTATTGGCTGACTTGAATTGCGGATCGATCGTCACGGAATAACTCGTATCAAAAGCCACGCAAGTTTTGCCAGGCACGCCCGGACACGGGTCGCTTGGCGTAAACTCAACCAGTTTTGAATTGGAAGAATTGATGGCCCAGACGCCGTTCACAGCCGGAGAAATCTTAAGCAAAGACAGGCTCGTTGAATCCAAATCGCGATTGAACAGAATGCGCACAATCAAGGCTGGATTGGAAACATTGCCCTGCGGATTCTTGGACATGACGCGGAAAACCTGAGCCCCGCCACTGCCCAAACCTCCACCTCCCCCGCCGCCACCTCCGCCACTGCCTCCCCCGCCGCCGCCACCTCCGCTACCGGTTGCGTTCAGCAAGGCATTGATGGCAAACGTGGCAATAGCCCAAGCCGAGATGATGATGATCAAACCAATGATTGAGTTGATCAAATACTTTTTAGCTTTTTCAGTCTTAGCCGCATCTCCGCCGGCTGTCATCCATAAAAATCCTGCATACAGAACCAGGGCCAGCATGAGGATGCCTAAAAAGCCCAAGGCAATGTTGATGATGCGCGCAGCAATTGTCCTGGGGTCAGTGGCCGAAAGGCCAATGGTGTTGCCGACTGCATTCAAACCAGCATCAACCTGGGCGCTGGCCGGCAATGCAAAAGACAAGGTGCCGAACAGCCCGGATGAAATCGCCATTGCAGCGAAAAATAATTTCAGTCTCATGGCTGTGGGTACCATACTTTTGTCTTAGAGCACTCAACATCGCCGACATCCTTGCCATTGCACAAGTTATTGCTGCCTTTGATTATGATCGAGCCATCGCCTTTCTGGTCCCATGACGCCGGATTGAAGCAGTTCTGGTACAAGTTCATCACATACTGATTGGTGGACGGCGCATACAAGTTCAAAGCCTTCCACGGGTCCTGGCCTTTTTTGTTCGGGTCAGACGGCAAAAACGCGCGGTGGCTGATGGTAATCTTGGATTTTGTGGGGCCGTCCTGCAAAGTCGCTTCCTCGTTCTTGTCGTTCAAGTAGACCAAAGTCGGAGCAAACCAAATGGGTGAAGTTTCTTTTGGCCCGGCCGCGCCCAAAGTCACGTTGTCCGAGTTGACGGAAGACGAAAGCAAAGGCGAATTCCACGAAATGGTTATAGGTTTGTCAAAAGCGACTTGGGATTCCAAAACGCCAGGCGTAAACCCGGTTACCATGGGCGGACGCAAATCGATATTGTCTCCTGTGCCAAAAGAAAACGAATAATTATCCGTGGGCTGGCCGTCTGATACGCCATTGTTATTGCCATCCAAGGAATTGCCTGCCATGTCTGCAGCACCGTCAAAAATCATTTCACTTTGCCCTGGCGCGTTGATGTTCGCGGCTTTGATCAAGCTTTCGATCGGAGCTGATTTCGGCAAGCAATAGACAGTTTGCAGACAGCTGTTCGTGCCACAGGCTTCGGTCGGAATGAATTCCGTTGTCCGATAGCCGTTTGAAATCTTGTACTGGCCGTCAATGATTTGTGAAACGTCTTTGTTGGTCAAGGTGATGTTAATGAAATTACCGGTCTGGCTCTGGTGATTGTAAAAGCCTGAAACGCTCGGCGGCAGCATTGGTTCGCTGAAATTGATCTGTGTGATGATGTTGCGCGCATGCGGCCCAGCCGTGGACGGAATGACAGAGATGACGCGCGGCGGAGTATTGTCAACCACGGTCGAGACTTCAAAACTCCATGAATACCCGGCTTTCAAATCGCAATTCAGCAGCTGTGTGCCGGATGCATTCTTGATGCCGCCGTCCAAAGCCACTTCATACCAAGTCGGGTCCTTGGCATTGCCCAGCAAATCAGTCGGCTTGATTATGACTGTGCGTTTGTCGTCCGAAACCTTGACTTTGGCCTGGTCTGGCAACAGATCCTGCGACGTATTCTTTTGCGGGTGGACTTTCACCAAATCACTGTTTATCTGCGTGATATTCTGGTTGTTCGCGTCCCAGCCTTTGACGAACGAGGCAGGGTCAACCGGCGTCTTAAAGGTAATGACAATGGCTGAATTGCGGGCCACGCCTTTTTGGTCGCGCGTCGGATAATGGACCTCGATATTGCCTGAGCCCAAACAGCCTGAATTGCCGGCCTGGCCAAAACCGCCACCGCCGCCAGCACCGCCACCGCCGCCAAAACCTCCGCCGAACATGCCGCTGCTGGCAAATAATCCAAGGATGTAATTCACTATGGCAAAAGACAAGCCAATGATGATAATGCCAATGACCGCATTCCTGATCCACAGAATTGCTTTTTTTGTCTTTTCAGGATCGCCCCCGGCTGTCATGTATAAAAAGCCGGCATAGAGCATGATGCCTAAAAAGAGCACGCCTACCGTACCTAAAGCGATATTGATTATGCGACCGATGATCTGGAAGATGTCTTGATTGGGATTTACGCCCGCAGCATTGGCCACAGCATTCGTATTTTCCAAAACATTTGTCTGGGCCAGAGCAACTGATCCAAGGCTTAAAATTGCGATTAAAGATAACAAAACAGCTACGGATTTTACTATCCGTCCTGACCAAAGAGCATTAGTCGTGCTTCGACTTTGATTTTTCACCTCCATGAAAATGGAAAAATCTTCTAAGTTATCAACAAAGTCCGCCCCATGAGGGACGGACTTTATGATACCACATTTGTATGGTTATTACGACTGGCTTGAGAGCAATTTTTGCACAATGCTCTTGACTGCATTGCCGTCGGCTTTGCCGGCTGCCAGCTTCATGGCTGCTCCCATGACTTTTCCCATGTCTGCAGCTGAGGTGGCATTGACTTCTACGATGGCTTTTTTGCAGATTTCCTCAAGTTCAGCCTCACTCATGGCTGCTGGCAAAAACTTTTCCAAAAAAGCTAATTCTTTGGCTTGCCTTTCCATCAAATCCTGCCTGCCAGCGCCAGTAAAATCAACCAAGGCATCTTTGCCCTGCTTGACCATGCTTTTGATGACAGCTTGAGCCTCTTCGTCCGAGAGCTCGTGCATAAGTTCTATCTGCTTGTTCTTCAAAGCTGTTTTTACCAGCCTCAAGGTCGCAAGCTCGAACTCGCTCTTGCTCTTCATGGCTTCCTTAAGCTCAGTGTCTATTTGTTGGATGATGCTCATGACTTGAATCCGCGTTTAGGGGTTTCTTCTTTGAGTTGGCCGGTCTTGGCTAAGTACTCATATTGAGCGCTCTTGAATACGCGGCGCAAAGCACTCTTCCTGGTATTGTTCTTGTTCTTTTCGCGCGTGTGGAAACGCTTTTTCCTGGCTTCTAACGAAACGCCGCCCTGCTGGATGCGCCTTTGAAAGCGCCTGAGCATTGCGTCAAATGTTTCGCCCTTTTTCCGCTTTACTTCTACCATATTGCACCACTCCTTTCTGGTTAGGTTATCGTGGCCGTAGGATACTGGTTTATTGGGTTTTCGTCAACCTGCTCAGAAAACCCTTGGCCCCTTTCTCAAGGGGCTGTAACCAGGCATTTTATAACTTTATTGATTGGCTTGTACGTTTAAATCTCCTTGAGAAAGGAGAAACGAGGAGGTTTTCCGAGTCTTGCGTATTAAAAAACCCCGCATACACATGCATGCGAGGCAAGAAACCGAGAATCCTAGCCGAGTGCCTCCAACCCCAGGGCGAAGACGCCGAGAGGGTCACCGGCAACGTCGTCGAAGCACCAGTGGCAGCAGTCCAAACCATGTTGACCGAACTCGCCAAGACAGATGCGGCGGCCGTTCGTGAGACAAGTGTCGGTACGCACCAAGTCTTTGTTAAGCGGGATGCGTTCACCCGTGACCTTGAAGTGAGCCAGGATGAGGCCGGCCACCAGACTAGCCTTACCGAAACCGCTCATGTGGTGAACAGGCAGTTCAAGCTTGGTCTGAAGATTAGCGAGGAGTTGAAGCTGTTGATCTTTGGTTTTCGAAGTGCTGTAAGTCAAGATGCGTGGAACCCAGAACGCTAGGCAGTCTTCAGTGCCCTCGTCCGGGAAATTCCAGTCCCAGAGATACTGGAAGTTCTTTCTACAGGGACCAGTCTTCGGAGCGTGAGTCTTGAGTGTGTACCCCGCCCTCACTTGATAGCAAAGCGGAGCTGTCATTGGCACGGGTTGTGGATGCTCGGAAGCGATCTTGCGGTACTTAGCAAGCTTTGCCTGATGCTTCTCTGAGACATGCTCGTCCGCCACCGGGATGAAATAAATCTTGGTAAGGATAGCAATCAGTCCTTGTACTTGTGCACGAATGCCGCCCGTACCCGCACGAGCAAACTCTCCATCAATCGCAATCAGTTCCGCGATCTGCCCTGTCGTCAATCTCTGACTTTTCATGGTGCACCATCCTTGGCATGCAAAGCGACAGCATGTGCCAGCGCTTAGCTCGGCCAAAAAGACAGCTCCGCATACCGGACGGAAACGGCTTCCTCGACATTGAAGAATGATTTTTTATAACAGAAAAATCCCCTTGCGTCAAGGCTCGATGATCAAAATTTGCTGTATATACAATAGGGACAGGTCGCGACCTGTCCCTACCAAAATACCGGTTGTTTAAATGGTTGGTGTTGGAGGCACTGTCGGAGTTGAGAGGCTTTCCGGCAAGGCTTGGGCCATCTTTTTCTGCAGAACTTGGACTATTTTGCGGCCATCAACGATTTCCTGCGTGCCAGCATCCATGTCGCGGACAATGGCCGTGCCATCCAGCACTTCTTTCTGGCCGATGATGATTGTCCAGCGCGCGCCTGCACGGTTGGCGAATTCCATTTGGGTCTTGATTGAGCCTTTGGCGAATGCTTCGCCGGACTTGATGCCTGCCAAGCGCAGTTCCTCAAACATGGCCAAAGCTTTTTTACGTCCGCCCTCGCCCAATTGCGCGACAAACACGTCTATCTTGCGCTGAGGCGCGGCAATATTCATGCCCTTTAACCTGCTTACGATGCGGTCGATACCCATGCCGAAACCAGCCGCCGGGGTCGGCCTGCCGCCCAAAATTTCCATCAAGCCGTCGTAGCGACCGCCGCCGCCCAAAGCGTTTTTGTTTGCATCTTCCTCGGCATTGTCATACAGCTCAAAAACAGTCTTGGTGTAATAATCCAAGCCGCGCACCAAAAACGGATCCAGCTGATAAGGCACGCCGACTTCGTCCAGATATTCAAGCACGCGCATGAAATGGTTTTTTGAGGATTCGTCCAGCCAATCCACGATCTGCGGAGCTTCGGCTTTCATTTCGATCACTGCCGGATCTTTGGAATCCAGCAAGCGCATGGGATTTTTCAAAAGTTTCTTTTTGTCGTCTTCTGACAAGCGGTTGCGCTTGGGCCTGAAATACGCGACCAAAGCATTCTTGTAGTTTGCCCTGCATTCTGGCGTGCCGATCGAATTGATGCGGACTGACGCATCAATGCCCAAGTCTTTCAAAAAGCGCCACGAAATCAAGGCTAGCTGAGCATCAATGACAGCGTCTTCCTCGCCCAAAATCTCCGCGCCAAACTGCCAAAACTCGCGATAGCGCCCTGACTGCGGGCGTTCGTGGCGGAACATGGGGCTCCAATACCAAAGTTTGACCGGTTGAGGCTGATTCCACATGCCGTGGTAGATGTACGCGCGGCAAATGCTGGCCGTGGCTTCTGGACGCATCGTCACATTGTCTCCGCCGGCCGTCTCGAAAGTGAACATTTCTTTTTCAACGATGTCAGTCTGTTTGCCCACGCCGCGGATAAATAAGCCCGTTTCTTCCAAGACTGGAGTTTCAATCCGCTCCAAACCATAGGCATCACAAAGACCCTCAGCCTCTTCGTAAAGCTTGCGCCAATACGATTGGTCGATCGGCAGAATATCCCTTGTGCCGCGCACTAAGCCGAATGGCTGAGGCGATTTCTTGGCCGGCGCCTCGGTCTTTTTGGGTGCTGGATTGTTCTTCTGTATTTTTTGCATAGTATTACGAATTACGAATCTGTTACGAATATACGAATCGGTTTCAAAAGTTGTATGACGGCGGATTAAAAATCTTCCAGCTCTCAAGAGGCCAGCCCCTGAGCCAAACGCGGCCGACAATAGCCGCCTTGCCCACTGGGCCGAAATATCTGGAATCCAAGCTTGATGGGCGATTATCTCCAAGCACGAAATATTCATCGGCCTTCAAGGTCTCTGTCCTGGAACCTGAGGTATAGACATCGTCCAAATATGCTTTTTCATCCAGCACTATGCCGTTTGGATTTTTGTCATTATAAATTTTGACTTGGCCGCCCGAAATCTCGACTGTCTCGCCCGGCAAACCGATTACTCTTTTGATGAAATAGTTCTTCGGATCATTCGGATAATGGAAAACCACGATGTCTCCCCGCGTCGGCACGTGGAAGCGATAAGAGAGTTCGTCGATGATGAGATACTCATGATCGAAAAAGTTCGGCTCCATTGATGCGCCCTTTACGTAAAACGGCTGGATCAGGAAATACCTGACCGGGATGATGATAGCCAGCGAAATAGCCACCACTTGAATCAATTCCAGGAAAAAACCAAGTGCGACTTTCGAGCCCTGTGTGGGCGTTGTTTCAGTATTGTCTGCTTTGCGGAAAAATCCCATAAAATAAAAGAATTTTTAAACTACTTTGAAAATTTGCGTATAAACATTTTAGCTCAATATAAACCTTTTGTCGAGCCTACAGCCCCTTGCTCGTCCGATGCACGGTTTTCCCCAAAGCTCGGCCCAAACTCAGCTTAAACAAACGGTTCTGGATGGATGACCAGGCACCGACAGCCAAGCTTGGGACAACCCAGGCATAAAGCCCTAATCCAGTCAAGAAAAAATAATTTGTCGCCAACGACAAGAAGTTGGCGCAGAGCAGCCAGGCGATTATCGGCAGAAAAACAAATGACGCGATCCTGATACTGTCTGCCGGCTGGGGCAATACGGAAACATCCGGGCTGATCCTGCCCAAGAACTTCTGCTTTTCTGTTTCGCGCCTGGCATGGGCCAAAAAAGACACGAAGTGGGACAAAGGCAAAATCAAAGCGCCCAGGCTGAACAAAAATCCGGACAAGCCTGCGTATTCGTTGAGCCACAAGCCCAAGGCAGCAAAAAACAAACTGGCCAATGCATATGGCAGCCTGCGCAAAACTTTTGATTTGATTTGCCATGCGACAAAACCGGATCGATGCCCTTGATAGGCGCGATAAGCCTCGGCCAACAAGCCGGGCAAGACAACGGCCAAGAATTCGCCCAATGGAAAGCTGATAGCCCCGAAAATAAATGCCAAACACAGCGAGATCGCGCACAACAATACCATCTCAATCGCAAACTCTGCTCTTGATTCTGCCTGGGATATTATTTTCGTGGGCAAAATGCGGCCAGAAATGCGCGCTAACTCTAAATTGATCTGGTCGATCAAGTTCTGCTCTTCTGGCGCCAGGCTGATGGAACCGCCTGAGACCACGAATACTTTTTGGTGCTCGTTTTTATAGTTTTGGATTTTTTTCAGCTCTTCTTCCAGATCCAGGCCCTTGAGTTTTGCCTCAGCCTCATCTTCCGCTGACCATAACGGGCGTTCGTTGTTGCCCAGATAATTCTCTATCCAAAAATCGGCCAGCCCGCCTTGCGATAAATCTGACACGTTGTTTATGGCCTCGCTTACTTCCGAAGGCACAACGCGCTGCGTGCGCAAAGTCAGATATACGCCGCGGCCCAGCAATTGATCCAACTTCTCATAGCGCGACGGGCTCACTTCCAAAGCATATCTGATTTCTTGCGGAAATTCATCGGGCTCAAGCGCTTGCCACTTGAAATCCCCTCCTTGCAATCCGTCTAATATTGCCTGGATCGGATTTTTATTGAATTCTTCGAATCGCATGCGCAGATTATACCATTTTGTCTTTACAAGCGTTAGCTTGTATCATTGTTGGATGCAAATCAACGAACTGATCAGCCAAGCGAAAATCGACCATTACGAAGCCGAGCTGCTGTTGGGCCATGTGCTTAAGCAAGACCAGGTCTATTTGCGCATCCACGGCGATAAAACAGTGTCGCCTTCGGCTATCAAGAAATTCAAGGCCCTGATCAACCGCCGGCTCAAGCATGAACCGATTGCGTATTTGATGAAGAGCCAGCCTTTCATGGGCCGAGAATTCGCAGTTGACCGCAATGTGCTCATCCCCCGCCCTGAAACCGAAATCCTCGCGCAACTCGTCGAACAACATCT
>CAZPAP010000034.1:2550-11708 GCA_964584725.1 uncultured Gammaproteobacteria bacterium | reverse complement strand
GGACATGAGTTTTGTGACCAAAACTTGTTTGCGGCTCATGTTCAAGGCGCCGCGCGACAAGTTCAGGGTGATGATCATGGGCAAGAGCTCGGGCGAGAGGCCGACAGCCAAAGCCAAAGAGAACAGCAGGGCTTCGATCCAATCTCCGCGGATAACGCCGATGATGATGGTCACGAAAATAATCACGCCAATGGTCAGCTTCAGCAAAAAGTTGCCGAAACTGCGTACGCCTTTTTGGAAATCAGTCTCTTCCACTTTTTGCGTCAAGAGCAAAGCTGTCTTGCCCATCTCGGTTTCTTCGCCGATGGAGACGACAAGACCGCGGCCAGAGCCTTGCACCACATGTGTGCCCATGAAAGCGATATTATCTTGCTCTTGGGGTGTGGGCTTGGAAAGTTTTATGGGGTTTATTGTTTTCGGTACGGCCACGGATTCGCCGGTAATGATCGACTCATCAATCTCCAGGCCATTTGATTCAATGATCCTCAAGTCAGCTGAGATGACATTCCCGGGTTCAAGCTCAATCACATCGCCGACCACCAATTGCCGCGCATCAATAGATTGGACTTTGCCATTGCGCACGACTGAGGCAAAGCGAGTGAGCCTTTTGCGCAACAGCCTTAAGGATTTTTCGCTTCTGTATTCTTGGAAAAATGCCATCAGGCTGCTTAGGAGCAACATGATGATAATCAACATCGTATCCAGCTTTTCGCCCAGCACGAGCGAGATGCCGCTGGCGAGGAATAGGATCAAAACTAAAGGGCTTTTGAATTGGCGCGCCAAAATCCGCCAGGCCGAGACATTTTTTTCGCCCTCAATGTCGTTTGGCCCGTTTTTCTTTAGCCTGATTTCAGCTTCGTTTTTACTTAAACCCTTAGGTGAACTGTTGAAGTTCTTGAAAACATCATCTACTTCTAAAACCCAAGGGGCCCCTCTCTTGGTCATGAGGCTCATTATACAGCTTTTTTGGACTTCGTACCTGTGAATTATTGCTCAATTTAGACGAAATTTAGATGTAGAGACGCCCTGCCAGGACGTCTCTACTCTTGACAAAAGGCCTATTTTGTGCTATCCTAAGCAGTTATTTAACAATAACGCTGTATCTACCTCTGGGGAGGACATCATGTCAAATCGATTTGAGCGAGAGGCCAACAAACCAAAACGCAGAGCACAGAAGGAGGCCAAGAGGCTGGCCAAGGTTGCAGCGAAAGCCGAAGCCAAGGTAATCAACCGGCCCGACCAGCCGCCGCGGGCCGAAGAGCCAAAAGCCGAAGAAGAACAGGAGCCTCCATAATGGAGCTTCAACCTTGGGGCGCACTACGCGCCCCTCTACTCAGGGTCTCGGAACTTTCCGGGGCCCTTTGTCGTTTAGGCGTATAAGACTAACTCTTCGGCTCACATTCGTTCGCCACCCTCTCTTATCCCAAGAGAGGGCTCAGGGCTCATGGTATTTTTGAGTTTAAAATTGATAGCTTCTTTTATTTTATCAAAAACGTTTTTAAAATCATTCGTTACTTCATGGTTCCAAAATCTGATTTCATGGATACCGTTAAATACAAGGTACTCGGTTCTTTGTTTATCATATTCTGCCTGGGCTTCTGTCGTATGGATTTCACCGTCCAGTTCAATGGAAAGTTTGATCATTGGGCAATAAAAATCCAAAATATAAGGACCTATGCCATACTGGCGAAAGAATTTCAATCCAAACATCTTGCGTCCTCTGAGCTCTTGCCAGAGTATTTGTTCAGTTTCAGTCGATTTTTGGCGCAGTGTTTGGCGTCTTTCCTTGAAAACTCGATGGTTAGATCCTGTTAGAATCATATCTCATTAATGATATCACAAATTAATAGAAGTCTTTCCCTTGGGATAAGGGAAAGATTTAGATAGAGTTAGTCCTGTACGCCAACTTGCTTACCTGCGCTTTCTGCCGTAATATTAGGCTCATTATGGCACCAAAAGAATTGCCCAAAGCCTATGATGCTTCGGCCGTGGAACTGGATATTTTCAAGCAATGGGAAAAATCCGGCGCATTTGACCCGGACAAATTAGCTAAGCTCGATGCCCGCTACAAAGATGCGACACCGTATTGCATTGTCCTCCCGCCGCCGAACCGTACCGGGACGTTGCATTTGGGCCATGCCAAGATGCTGGCCATTGAGGATCTGCTGATTCGGTTTCATCGCATGCTCGGCGAGAAAACATATTGGATCCCTGGGACTGACCATGCTGCATTGGCGACCCAGGTTAAGGTCGAGCAGGTTTTGATCAAAGAAGGAATCAAGGATCCGCGCCGCGAATTGGGGCGTGAGAAGTTTTTGGAAAAGGTCCGCGAATTTGCGGAAAAATCTCGCGATACAATAGTCGCTCAATGCAAAGCCATGGGCTCCAGCATGGATTGGTCGCGCGAAAAATATACTTTGGACGAAGATCGCAACAAGGCGGTCAACAAAGTTTTTGAGATGATGTTCGAGGACGGATTGATTGAACGCGGCTTCCGCGTGGTCAACTGGGATCCGGTTTTCCAGACAACGTTATCAGACGACGAAGTTGAGCACAAAGATACTCAGGCCGAGCTGGTGACTTTTACATATGATAAGGATTTCCCGATCGCCATCTCAACGACTCGCCCTGAAACGAAATTCGGCGATACTGGAGTCGCAGTGCACCCGGATGACAAACGCTACAAAAAATTCGTGGGCAAAACTTTGAAAGCTGTTTTTTGCGGCAAGCAGATTACGCTTAAAGTCATTGCTGACGCAGAGGTCGATCCCAAGTTCGGCACAGGTGCGCTTGGTGTCACCCCCGCACATTCGCTTATCGACGCTGACCTCGCTGAACGCCACGGCCTGCCAATGGTCCAGGTCATTGGCCAAGACGGCAAGATGACTGCTGAGGCAGGAAAAGATTTTTCAGGGCTAACGACAATCGAAGCGCGCAAGAAAATCATCAAGACGCTTGAAGAGCAAGGCTGTATCCAGAAAAAGGAGACAGTCCCTCAAAGCTTGTTGATTGCACAGCGCGGCGAGTCTCCAGTCGAACAACTGCCCATGCGCCAGTGGTTTGTGCGCGTGAACAAAAAATTCAAACTTCGTCAAAATACATTGCAAAACTCCGTTGCACCAGGATGGATTGGTTGGAAGAAGGGTGTTGAAGTGACTCTCAAGGAGTTGATGCGTGCTGCAATCGTATCGGAGAACACGAGTATTTTTCCTGAAAATTTTGAAAAGATCTATTTCCACTGGATAGATAATCTGCGCGACTGGTGCATTAGTCGGCAAATATGGTTTGGACATCAGATACCTGTCTGGTACAAGAACGATGACATGAGAGTTGGTCCAGATTCTCCTGGCGCGGACTGGGTGCGCGACCCAGATACTTTAGACACCTGGTTCTCTTCCGGGCTGTGGACTTTTTCCACGCTGGGCTGGCCAGATGAGAAGGAGTGGGGGAAAAATCGCGCTTACCATCCAACCGCAGTGCTTGAAACCGGCTATGACATTTTGTTTTTTTGGGTGGCGCGCATGATTTTGATGAGCACCTACGTACTTGGTGAAGTACCGTTTAAGGATGTTTATCTTCACGGTTTGGTGCGCGACGAAAAAGGCCGCAAAATGTCCAAGTCAATCGGCAATGTCTTGGATCCGCTTGATTTGATTCCAAAATACGGAACTGATGCCGTCCGCTTGTCGCTCGTCATGGGCACATCGCCAGGCATGGATCAGAAGTTGTCTGAAGAAAAGATAAAAGATTACAGGAACTTCACGAATAAGTTGTGGAACATAAGTCGCTTTATTATTCAGTCCTCGGCCGGTTTGGGTAAAGTGGAATTAGATAGACAATGGGATTTGCCCAAGACCTTGGCTGACAGGTGGATTTTAAGCCGCTTTTATCTTGTCCAAAATCGCGTAACAAAATTGATCGAAGACTATCAGTTCTCGCAAGCCGGTGAATTATTGCGCGACTTCACATGGGGCGAATTCGCGGATTGGTACCTTGAAGTTTCCAAGATCGAAAAGGAAAAAGCTGGGATACTGCTGCATGTCCTGACTCGTCTTGTTAAGCTCTGGCATCCATTCATGCCTTTTGTGACGGAATATATTTGGGACTTTATCGGTTTTGAACATCAATTGATAATTTCGGAATGGCCAAACGGTGAGTATGAAGATCCGGAAGCGACTCGCGATTTTGAGTTAATCAAAAATTTAATCACTGACATCCGCCGTTTGCGTGCAGAGCAAGGCGTTGAGCCGTCTGCATTCATCAAAGTGGCAATGGTCGCAGACAAAGACGCGAAGAAATTAATTGAAGAGAATATCGCTATCGTCAAACAGCTAGCGCGACTTGAAGAGATTGAGTTTGCGAAAGCTGTAGAAAAGAATTGGCCAACTGCTGTTTCCGGAAAAGTCACGATCGGCTTAAATCTCGCCAGCGGTATTGATGTCGCCAAAGAGCACGAAAAAATCCAGAAAGAAGTTGAAGCGCTCAAGCCTTACATCAAATCCACAGAAGCGAAATTAAAAAACAAGGACTTCACGTCCAAAGCTCCGGAAAAAGTAGTTAATGACATGAAGAATAAGTTGGACGAAGCAAAGGCTAAATTAAAAGCTTTGGAAGAGAGATTGAAAGGATAACCCACCTTCGCATAATGCTACGGCGGGTTATTCGCTAGGGCGAATAAAAAATGCGCTTGGCAGTTGCCAGGCGCTATTCGTAGAGGTCGATGATTTCAGGGATGAGGCCACAGAGCATGGCTCGCTCCTTGGCATCTTCGCAGCTGTATTTCACGAGGCGATTCTGTCGAAGTCTCCAGGAGACTTTCTTGAGCGTCTCCAGTCGAATGCTGCTAGCTTCCGACTTTTCTCGTTGAGTACAGCCCTTCCCTTTGATTTCGCGAGTAAGGAGAAGCGCTTTTTTGATTTTTGATCCTGATAGGAGCGCGACACCCATGCTCAGGCCCTTGCCGCCGATTTCGCCAAAGGCGAACGCAACGAGTTTGTTGCCCCTGAACACAGCTAGACCTTGCCTGCTGGTGTCCTTTTTGTAGCTTTGGGTGTTCTGGTCGAAATCTACCAGGACAAACGTGTAGAACTTCAAGCCGTTAAACTCGTAGGGCTTGCAGCGGTTACGCTGGGCAAGATAGATTTCGCTACGCGCTTTGTCGCGTTCTCGGCGAGTGCTTGATGGGAAGTACTCCATCTCTCCGATATTTTCGCCGATGTTATCTGTGATGGGTCCCATGAATCCTCCGTTGGTGAATGGTGCGGGTTTTGTCGCAATTCATATAACACTAATCTCCGCGTCTGTCAAGCCCTGGATTTGCCGTTTCCCTGCTTTTTCGCTAATATTCGAGCATGGACAAAGTCAAAACAGACGATCAATTGATCGAGAATTTTCTTACGCGCGCCGTAGAAAACGCGTACCCAAGCAAAGACCAGTTTGCCAGTGCTTTGAAGAGCGGCAAAAAGCTCTCGGCTTATCTGGGCATTGACCCGACCGGGCCTTCTTTGCATTTGGGCCATGCCATTGCCATGAAGAAACTGCGCGAGCTCCAAGACATGGGGCATCGCGTCATCCTGCTCATAGGCGATTTCACGGCCATGATCGGCGACCCGACTGACAAGGCTGCCACGCGCAAACAGCTCGCGCGCGAACAGGTTTTGGAAAACTGCAAAAATTACGCTGAGCAGGCCAAGAAGATTTTGGACATGGATGGGTCAAAGACCGGGAATCCAGTTGAAATGAAATTCAACAGCGAGTGGCTGGCCAAGATGAGTTTTGCAGACGTGGTTGAACTTGCATCGCACTTTACTGTCCAACAGATGAGCGAGCGCGACATGTTCAGGCGCCGCATGTCTTGGCGTTCCATCTGTCCCAAATGCAACAATGAGAATTACCGCGCATCCGAAGGGTCCAGCACCAGCTCTGATGATCACGGCGGCCAGATTTTGATTTCGCCGTTTGATACCCAGGATTGGAAATGCAAAGAATGCGGCGAAGAATATACGCCTGAGGACGGGAACAATCTGCATTCGCCGCGCCCGGTTTATCTGCATGAGTTTCTGTATCCATTGATGCAAGGTTATGATTCCGTGGCCATGGATGTTGATATTGAAATCGGCGGCAATGATCAAACTTTCAACATGCTGGCAGGCAGGACTTTGATGAAAGAAGGAATACTCGGACACAAAGCAAAGGAAAAATATGTTTTGACCAACAAGCTTTTGGCAGATACGACTGGCAAGAAAATGGGCAAGAGCGAAGGCAATATGATCACTTTGGCAGATACGCCCGAGGATATGTTCGGCAAAGTCATGAGTTGGACTGATGGTATGATCATCAGCGGATTCGAATTGTGCACGAACGTGCCTGAGAAAACCTACAAAGGCATCTACGAAGTCGCCATGGACCGCAAAGACAGCCGCGAGGGCAACCCCATGATCTATAAGCGCAAGCTGGCGCACGAGATCGTGGAAGAGTGGTACTCCAAAGATGATGCAGACAAGGCAGAGGCGCATTTTGACCGCTTGTTCAAAAATCACGAGGCGCCCGAGGACATGCCAGAGTTTACTGTCGCGACGCGCAACCATAAATTGACTGACCTTTTGGTCTTGGCTGAACTGGTTCCATCCAAGAGCGAGGCCCGCCGCCAAATAGAACAGGGTGCAGTCAAGGTCAATGATGAGGTGATCGAAGACCCGGATGCTGAGATAGAAATCGCAGACAAAGGCACAGTCATCCAAAAAGGCAAGCGGTTCTTTGCGAAAATCTTATGTACACGTTAGAAGCCATCAAATCCAACATAGCGCGCTTGATCAGCGAAAAAGTAGAGAGCAGTGTCAAAGCAGAAGAAATAGTCATTCCACCCAGGCCGGAAATGGGGGATTTGGCGTTCGGTTGTTTTAAGCTGGCCAAAGAAAAAGGCAAGAACCCGGCTGAGATCGCGAAAAAATTGGCCACGGAATTGGGCAAGGCTGACCAGAACCTGGCTGCGGTCAAAGCCGAAGGCCCGTATGTAAACTTTGAGCTCAAATCATCTTTGTTCGCTGACAGGGTCGTGCAAGAAGTAGAAAAGCTCGGGGAGAAATACGGCGCGCAGGATGCGGGCAAGAAAAAGGAAGTCATGGTTGAATATGCGAACTTGAATTCGCATAAGGAGTTCCACGTCGGACATCTGCGCAATATCTTGTACGGGCTTTCCATCCAGAGGATGCTGGATGTCACAGGCTGGAAAACCATTCCGGTTTCATATATCAATGACATGGGAGCGCATGTGGCCAAGTGTCTTTGGCTTTTTGTGCGCAACGGATCGACCAACATCAAGCCTCAGACCAAAGAAAAAAGATCAAAGGCCGTAAAGGCCCCCGTGGGGGCCCACGGCCCCTTTACGGGGAAGAAAGAAGTGAAGTCAGAAGATCCTTTTCAGGAGATTGGGGATTGGTCTAACCATGTTTTGCAGAACTTGACGCTGGATCAGGTCAAAGAAATGATTGCTGCGATTCCGCAGGCTGAGCGCACGGGCAAATATTTGGGCACTATCTATGCGGAAGCGACCAAGTTGTTGGGAGAAAATGAAGCTTGGAAGACTGAAGTGTCTTTAGTCCAGAAAAAGTTGGAGGATCATGACAAGGCTTGGACTTTTTTGTGGCAAGAAACGCGGCGCTGGAGCTTGGGCGAGCTTTCGCAGTATTTACAAGACTTCGGCGTGAGCATGAAGCGCCAGTATCTGGAGAGCGAGCTGGTCGATCAGAGCAAAAAAATCGTGGATGAGCTGCTGGCCAAGGGCATTGCCATTGAATCGCGCGGGGCCATCATCGTGGATTTGGATGCTTATCCTGATCCAGAAATCCAAAAGCAAAAGCTTGGGGTCATGATTATCCGCAAGTCAGACGGCTCATTGATTTATGCTTCAAAAGATCTGCCATTGGCTGAGCTGAAGTTTTCGGAATTCCCAAAACAAGAATTGAGTTTGATTGTGGTGGACGTGCGTCAGTCTTTGTATTTCAAACAGCTTTTTGCTGTGCTCAAGCTCATGGGCTACACCAAGCCGCTCAAGCATCTCGGTTATGAATTCATTACTTTGCCTGAGGGCGCGATCTCCAGCCGCAAAGGTAATGCCCCGACTTTGCAGGATTTTTTGGCCAAGGTGCGCGAGACCGCAAAACAAGAAGTAATAAACCGCCACGCGGATTGGAATGACGGCAAAATTGAGCATACGGCTTGGTGCGTGGCCATGGGCGGCATCAATTTTGCGATTTTGCGCCAGGACCCGGAAAAAATAATTATTTTTGATCTGAAAAAGGCCTTGTCTTTTGAAGGCGACACTGGGCCGTATGTGCAATATTCCGTGACGCGTTTAAACTCTATCCTGCAGAAAGCCGGCATCAAAGATAAGTTACCCAAAGCTGATCTAAGTTTATTGGAAGAGTTGACCGAGAAAAAACTGGCTTTGCAGCTTGCGAAATTGCCCGAAGTGAATCTCAAAGCCGCACAAGATTACAAACCATCTGTCATTGCGGCCTGGTTGCTGGATACTTCGTCGGCTGTAAATGCTTTTTATCGCGACGTGCCAGTCTTGGATGCAGACGCAAAAGTGCGCGATGCCAGGTTAAGATTGATTTCTGCGGCTAAACAAGCCATGACCAACGCCTTGTACACGCTCGGCATCCCTGTCCCAGACGCGATGTAGGCCTGTTAATAACTTTTGTTGACCCCATATTTCCCACGACGTAAGGTGTGCACACTATGCCAATTTTTGGTTCGTCGCCAAGCGACAATCACGAGGTCAGTTTGCCCACGCCTCCCACTTTTACTGCATCAAAGAAGACGCCGGCCACGATAATCGCCAAAGGCGTAAAACTTGAGGGCGAATTCAAGAGCCAGGGCGATGTGCAGATCGAGGGAGAGGTCCATGGCACCATCCAGACCGAGGGTTTGCTCACTTTGGGCAACGAAGCTTTCCTTAAAGCCGGGGTCACTGCCTCAGACGCCATCATCGCGGGCAAGTTGGAAGGCAATATCAATATCAAACACAAGCTTGAGATCAAATCCACGGCCAAGATCCAGGGCGACATCACTTGCGAATCAATCACCGTAGAATCCGGCGCAGTCTTGCAAGGCCCGGTAAAATCCGGAGTCGTAGCCCCCACGCCAAAACTCGA
>CAZPAP010000034.1:0-2540 GCA_964584725.1 uncultured Gammaproteobacteria bacterium | reverse complement strand
TGCCCGAATCCTATCCACACCGCCAAAATTCTATGAAAAAACATCTCAACCGGTTCCATCTCCAGCAACAAATTAGGCTCTTGTTACTTGTAACTTGTCGCTTGTAACTGAAAAGTATGAACGCATCGTATGCCTATATATACGATGACTTTCTGGCAGATCCGCGCTTCCAGGATGCGCTGGCGACTTTGGAAACGCGTTTGGCATCCTTAGGCTTAAGCGGCCACGTAGGTCGTCTTACTTTGTTCCGTTCAGCCAAAGAATTGGTTGAGGGTTTTGTGGCTCAGGGCGCGAAAACCATTGTCGCGGTCGGCAATGACAATACTGTAAATAAACTGATGTGGTTTTTGCCGGATTTGCCGGTCGTCTTAGGCTATCTGCCTTTGGCTGAGCCATCAGGCATGGCCAGGCTGTTGAATATACCTCTTGGCCTGGAAGCTTGCTCGGCTTTGAGTGCCAGGCTGATAGAGACTTTGGACATGGGCAAGATCAATGACCGTTATTTTTTGACCGAAGCTATTTTTGAGAATACGCGCGCCCAGCTTAACGTGGAAAATTCCTACAAACTTTCGTTGGCCTCTGGCGGCTCCATCATGATCCGCAACTTAGGCACCATGGACAGGTATAATTTCCAATCAGATGCCAGGGACGGTTTGCTGGAAGCAGTTTTGATCCCACAGCAAAAAGAAGATTTCGGAGCGCGTTTTTGGCGGCGCATGCACAAAGAACCAGAGCATACGCAGATAACTTTCAAGCAAGGCGAGATCGTATCAGACCAGCCCGTAGAAGCGCATGCAGACCGTTTTTCAGTCAGCGGGTTCAAGTTCCAGCTATCAATCGAGCCGCGCAAGCTCAAGGTCATTACCGGCAGGGTAATGTCGCTCATGTTGCCCAAACAGCAAACTGAGGGCGAAATCAAAAATCCGGCTTGATACGGCAAATATTGAGAAGATGAAATAAAAAAGGGACACTGATCAGTGTCCCGTGAGCTGTGTCGCTCCGTCGATTCTGTTCGCCCTGCTAGTACTTGATGATGTAGTCAACGTAAGCGTTTTTGGGCCGCGTCTCACTTCCGCCGTCGCCAGTCACGGTATGCGTGTGAGCGCTTTGACTGAGCGTTATTCCAGTCGTCGCCTTTCCACCGTACGCGAATGTATTCGAACTGCTGGTGGTGAAAGCATTATTGACCGTGAAGTAGTCGCCGCCGCCGGAAGCGACGAAGATGGCCGGATGCCGGTGCCCCGGATCCTGAAGGGTGACATTCGCGTCTTCCAGCGAAACAGATCCGCCATGGTTGTGTGAAGCGAAGCTATCCTGCTGAATGCTGCCTGCATTGTCCCCGGCCTGCCCTCCGCTGGACGCTGCAGGGCGCGAACTCGCATCAGGATCGCGTCCTGCTCCATGATCCACTCCTCTAAGGAATGTGCCGCGGTAGTCAGGCAAGTTGAAGGTGTTGACCCCGTCGCCTGCGCCATGCGCAATGCTGATGCTCCCGAACAGAGCAGCGTATTTGGTTCGAGAGACCGTATCGCCATTGCAGAACAGCCAACCCACTGGTGGGATTTTTTTGGCAGATGGACACTTTGCGTCAGGGGTGTCTGGGTTGCAGTTGACGTTGCTGGCGTAAGAAACGACTACGCCGGCTGGAAGTACGGCATTGATACCGTCTCGTAGAGCGCTGAAGTTGTCATTCATGCTCTTCGCCGACAGCCCGTCGCCTTTTGCGAATGAGTTCGGGACTGTCACGTCAGCGTAGACGAGAGTGGCTCCCAGCATGAAGGCTGGAACGCCGCCGCAGAGCAGCCCTCGCTTGAGCAGGCGTGAGAAACGCTGATCGATATTAATCACAATTTGCATGGCTCCCTCCAATCAATTCCCGAAGACGCAGGTGTCGTCGAACTTCGAACTTGAATTGTCGAATACGCAGACAGACCCCGAACCGCCCGCCCCTGTGTTCACACACATTTTGGACAGGCATGTAAGTCCGCTCATGCATGTCCCATTCGGGAAGCATGGGTTGCCTTCAGCACCCGGAGTGTTTGTGCTGGGTTGGTCTCCATTGTCTGCATTTCCCCCGGCGCAAGAAAACAGCAACGCAACTCCAAGAAACAACCAAACTGGAATTCTGCTCATCTCAGCCTCCTCTAGTTTGTGAACGTACAGCTTGGAGAAAAGACTACGCTTTTATTAAATTATGTCAAGTCTGCGCTAATAAAAAAGGGACACTGATCAGTGTCCCGCGAGTTTTGTCTCTTAGCGCCACGGCATCGCTCGGTAGTTCTCTCAGAATCTACGAAGTTGGTAGTCATGGAGGAGGGCATTGCGGCACTGGCGTCTCACCGCTCGTTTCAGGATGGCACGCGTCACCCGAATAAGTGGTTAGGCAGGAACAGTCCATGTTGCCATTATAGCAGCACCATTTCCCGGTCCCGGTGATGTCGCCGGTCTTGGGACATATGCAATCCCAAGCCCTAATTTGACCACTACACGTCTTTCCCGGTCAACCCGTGCAACCCCTAGAAAATTCCCTTCTAAACAAC
>CAZPAP010000033.1:0-12848 GCA_964584725.1 uncultured Gammaproteobacteria bacterium | reverse complement strand
CCAAGTGACTGTGGTGCAATATGGCCCGGATAAATCCGAGATCATCAAGCCGCCGATAAAGAAAAATCCAAGCAATCTCGGCATTGCCACCACGGGTAAGAGCGTGTTCGTGGCTGATGTGGCCAGCGGCGGCATTTTGTATGCCAAAGCGCCGCACGAACAGCGTTCCATCGCCAGCTTGACCAAGCTCATGACTGCCATCGTCGCTTTGGAGAACGAATCAAACCTCAAACAGGAGATGACTTTCCAGGACAGTGATTTTGACCATCAAGGTGAGGCAGTCTTCCAGTCCGGCGACACGTTGACGCGGGGCGAAGTCTTGCGCGCCATGCTGGTCGGCTCAGTCAATGCCGCGGCCAATATGTTGGCGCGCACCAGCCACCTGACGCGCGAGGATTTTGTGCAGCGCATGAACGAGAAGGCGCGTGACCTGCATCTCAATTCCATGAAGTTCGCTGATCCGAGCGGTCTGAACTCGCAAAACAAATCCAGTGCTGCGGACATTGCTGCTTTGGCCACTTTGGCCCTGAATAATCCTGACATCCGCAAAGCCATGACCGAGCCTGAAGTCGATGTCACCACCAAAGCAGGCAAAGCATATAACATCAAATCCACTAATCTGCTGTTGACCTCATTCCTGAACAAAGATCCGTATAAGATCGTCGGCGCCAAAACCGGTTCTTTGCCTGAAGCCGGATATTGCTTGGCCCAGGTGACCAAGGACAAGCAGGGCCATGAGATCGTGGCTGTTTTGCTCGGCAGCGACAATCATTTCTCAAGATACAATGACGTGAAAGCCCTTACATCGTGGGCTTTTGATTCGTACCAGTGGGGGAATTGAGACTTTACAACACAGCTGATTCGTTATAGGTTAATTATCTATGGCGGTACGTGTTGGGATTGATTTAAGATGTCTGCCCCCTGACGGGGGGTCTGGCGCCGGTGTTTCGCATGCTGCGCGCGAGCTATGTACCAGGCTGACAAAAGACCCGTCTTTTGAATGGGTCGCTTACATACCCCATGATGCGTCTTGGAGCGCTTGTCCATATGTTTTGCTTGATTCCAGGTCAGGTTCAGCCTTGCGTAAAGGCTTAAGGCAGAAGCGTTGCGACATGCTTTTTGTGCCAAGCGGGAGTATCGCTCCGTTCGTCAGGGTTCCGGCTTTGCCCTGGGTCCATGATTTGATTATTTTTGAACATCCTGAATGGTTTCCCCAAACATGGTTCAAGAGGCTGATAACCAAGACGCTTTTTTTACGCGGGCTAAGGAAGGCGCCTGCTATATTTGCTGTTTCCGAATATACCAAGAAAAAAATCTTGGATAGGATCAACAAGCGCGCAGAAAAAGTACTTGTCACTTATGAGGGCGGGGATAGCGAGCTTGCTGCCATCGGCAAGAATATTGAGGCTAAAAAGGATTTTGCCAGGCAGAGGATGGCAGAAAAATACGGTTTCAAGAACAAGTTCATCCTGAGCGTCGGAACCATTGAGCCTAGGAAAAATCTGGCCATGTTGATCCGCGCCTGGCAAGCTAGTTATGGAATCCATAATAAAGATTTAGTGATTGTGGGCAATGTAGGCTGGGGGTATGATGATGTGATTGATCAGATAAAATCACTGCCGCACGAAGCGAAATACCACATACATCTTATACGCGAAGCTGGCGATAATTCTAAGCGCAATCTTCTGCTGGCCGCAGACACGGTGTGCGTACCGTCGCTGGATGAAGGGTTTGGCCTGGTCGCGCTTGAGGCGATACAGGCCGGAACAAGGGTTATCGCCAGTAATACTGGAGCTTTGCCTGAAGTGGTAGGCGAGAATGGTGTTCTGCTTGACCCTAAAGATGAAAAAGCTTGGGCAAACGCCTTGTCTGTTCTGTCCGCAGCGAATCAGCGCAGTATCAACCCGGAGTTAACCTGGGGCAAGGTGACGGAAAAAGTTATTTTGGGCTTAAGGAAATACGGCTTGCCTTCTGTCCGCCGGAAAAAGAAATGAGTTCTAATTTTTTGAATCGGGTCAGGTTTTTTATCTGGATTTCTTTTTTTCGCGCGATCGATTCAGACTTGGCTTTTTCATACCAGGCCAGTTTAACCGGTCTTCTAAATCGCGTGTACTTGGCGCCCTTGCCTTGGTTGTGCTTCAAGACCCTGTTCTCAAGGTCAGTCGTGATTCCGGTATACAGAGACTTGTCAGCGCATCGCAGAATGTAAACAAACCAGGGTTTCATAATATTGATTAGTTTAGCATAAACGACAAAACAAAAACCCGACTAACGTCAGGTCTTTGTGGTAGCGAGGGTGGGGATCGGACCCACGACCTCGGGCTTATGAGTCCCGCGCTCTAACCAACTGAGCTACCTCGCCATTTGCCGGGCAAATATAGCGTATTTTCGGGTAAAAGGCAAGGGAGTTGACAGGAGCCTCTTTTTTGGTATATTGGATAGGTACCCTGAAAAGAGGTCGCAATGCATACCCGTATTGTCAGCCTTGGATCTGCTTGGTTCCGCAAAATCACCTTGGCCTATACTGATAGGCACGGCAATCTCGCGCTGGGGCTCGATTTGGAGCCCGAGGACATGCCCGAAGAAGGTAAGCCTCTGAACTTGCGAAGGTTTTTTCCTGGACACGTGATCCAGGATTTGCTCAGCTGTCAGATTTGCTATACCAATGCCGATGATACGCATCGGCGCACCAGCGCTTTCAAAGAGTGGCTGCGCCATTCGTCCAGTCCGAACTCTGTGCCATGCTTGTGCGTGAAGCTCAGCCGGGACAGGGATGTCATCATCTTGTATTCCAATGATCGGGCAAGAGTGCCCACATGGTGTGAACGCATCCGGTTGTTTAGGGGCAATGATTCTTTGGAACTCGTCAGCCTGCCTCTGCTCTGGGATGTGAATGTAGCTTCGTATAAATGACTCCTCGACAGCTTAAGCTGTCTTTTTTGTATGGTTAGGTCCTTCCCGCCCGCCACGCAAGCTGAGCTTTGCGAGGCGTTGCGGGCAGGCGACTCCGCCTCGTCAAACTCGGCTCTGCTCAGGACAAATAAAAATATCCCATTGACTTAAGGGATATTTTTATTTGGTTGCGGGGGTCGGACTTGAACCGACGACCTCCAGGTTATGGGCCTGGCGAGCTGCCAACTGCTCTACCCCGCGATGGGTATTTTTCGTTGCAAAAATATACCATGATCTGCGGCTTTATGTCAATATTTGAGGCTTTTTTAAGCCCAAAAAGCTCCTCAATTAACCCACTTGCCCAAGTAGGCCATGCAACGTACAATATGCGCGGAATATATGGCCCGAATTATTGGAATTGTTAACCAAAAAGGAGGAGTGGGCAAAACCACTACGGCCGTTAATTTAGGCGCGTATCTTGCTGATTTGGGAAAGTTTGTCTTGATTGTTGATCTTGATCCGCAGACAAATGCCACGTCTGGCATTGGCATTGACCAGAACAATATCGAACGCAGCGTGTACGAAGCGATTTTAGGCAAAGTCAAAATGAGCGAAATCGTCCAGCCCACCATGCATGAAACATTGCGCGTGGCACCGGCTACTTCGGCGCTGGCTGGCTTGAATGCTGAGTTGCCGAACATGGAACGCAAAGAGTTCAAGCTGTTTGATGCTTTGCTTGAAGTCAGGAATGATTATGATTACATTTTGATCGATTGCCCCCCGACGCTCGGCTACATCACCTTGAACGGCATCGTGGCTTCGGACGAGATTTTGATTCCTGTGCAGGCTGAGTACTATGCGCTCGAAGGTTTGGCAGACCTTTTGGAAACTTTGGCGCTGGTCAAAGAACGCATCAGGCCGGAAATCCAGATTTTGGGCGCCGTGCTTACCATGTATGACAAGCGCACGAAATTATCCAACGATGTCTTGCAGGAGCTGTATAAATATTTTCCGAACAATATTTTCAGATCTGTCATCCCGCGCAGTGTCAGGCTGGCCGAAGCCCCGTCTTTCGGCCGTTCTATCGCGGCCTTTGACCCGGATAACATGGGTGCCAAGGCCTACGAGCGCTTGGCTCGCGAGATCTTGGGCACTGAGCAATTCATTCGTACTCAAATATGATGTTCAATAAACGACAATCCGGCTTAGGCCGCGGCTTAGGCGCTTTGATCCCGCCGAAAACAAATGCCCCGGCCAATGATTTTGAATTGGAAGAGCCGATTATCTCGGATGTACCTCCGCACGCAGCAGATTCAGGGTCGTCTTCAGGAATGGGTTCCGGCCTGCATGAGAACGACAGGGGGAGAATCCTTATGATTCCGGTTGAAAAGATCATTCCCAACAGCCATCAACCGCGCGAGTATTTTGATCACGCAGGTTTGGAAGACTTGGTCTCATCCATCAAACAGCACGGCATTATCCAGCCGCTGGTCGTCGCGCCACTGCCAGACGGACGCTATGAGCTTATTGCCGGTGAAAGGCGCCTTCGCGCTTCGGTCATTGCTGAGTTGCCGACTGTGCCGGCCATAATCCGCAGCGCTACAGAACAAGAAAAGCTGGAACTGGCCATCATAGAAAACGTCCAGCGCAAAGACCTCAATGCCATGGAAGAGGCCAAGGCTTATGTGAGGCTGCGCGACGAATTCAATCTGACGCAAGACCAGATCGGCGAGCGCGTTGGCAAAAGCCGGCCCCAAGTCGGCAACACAATCCGCTTGCTTGAGCTTGAGCCAGAGATCCAAGCCGCGCTCATGCAAGGCAAGATTTCGCAATCCAATGCGCGCACTCTGTTGTCTATCCCGGATCTGGACCAAAGGATGCAGATGTTCCGCGCCATGTTAGACGGCAATTTTACGGTCAGGGACGCTGAAGCGCGCGTACCTATCTCAAAACGCAGAGTCAAAAATATAGATCCTAATCTCTTGGATATCGAATCTAAACTCAGGGCTGCTTATGGAACCAAAGTCCAGATCAAGCGCAACCCCAATGGCCAGGGCGAAGTAAAAATATTTTTCCAAAACGACGAAGACTTGCGCCGTATAGTAGACAAATCAAACGGAGGGGAATTGATTATTTAGACTTTTTCCTTATTCCCGCTGGTATCACGTCTTTGATCCAGGTAGCCAAG
This sequence comes from uncultured Gammaproteobacteria bacterium, assembly GCA_964584725.1. GTDB lineage: Bacteria > Patescibacteriota > Patescibacteriia > 2-12-FULL-60-25 > 2-12-FULL-60-25 > MWCR01. Next base: position 7,768 of record CAZPAP010000033.1, on the reverse strand, counting down.
GAAGCTCGGGCATACTGGCGGATTTTGGATTTTGCATTCTGAGTTTTGGCGAACTTGAGCCAGTCTGGCGAAGGGCCTTTGCGGCTTTTTTCTGTGATGATTTCCACGATGTCGCCGCTCTTCAGGGATTGGTCCAATGGATGGATTGTGTCGTTCACTTTAGCCGCGATGCAAGTGTTTCCGATCTCAGTATGTATCGCATAAGCGAAATCAATGGGCGTTGATTCTTCGGGCAGCTCGATCACATCGCCTTTCGGGGTATAGACGTAAATGCGGTCATTGAAAACATCTACTTTCATTTCTTCGAGCTCAGCCAGAAATTCTTTTTTGTCTTTTATGGAGGTCTGGGTCTTGGCGAACTGGTCTATCCAATCCAATTCTTGCTGGGCATTGATGTTCGGCTTGACCGCAGCCGTGCCTTTACCGGTCTCGTCATAGGCCCAGTGGGCTGCAATGCCGAATTCCGCGGCCTCATGCATTTCTTTGGTGCGGAACTGGAACTCTACTATTGCACCACGATCATAGAACACGGTCGTATGCAAAGATTGGTAGCCATTGGGTTTGGGTTGTGAAATATAATCCTTGATCCTGCCTTTGAGCGGAGTCCACTGGCTATGGATCACGCCTAAAGCAGCATAACAATCTGCCATGGTGGGCATGATGCAGCGGATGGCAGTGAAATCGTGGATCTTGGTGATGTCGCGGTTGTATTTCAATAATTTCTTGTACAAAGAATACAGATGTTTGTGCCGGCCGTGCACATCCAAATAGGGGATGCCGCTTTGCGTAAGGTCGTCTTTGGTTTGTTCGATTATTTTTTGGATCTGCGGAGTCTTGTTTTGGGCTGATTTGGTGGCCAACTCCAAGGTCCACTGGTATTCCTTGGGCAAAACCCATTTGAAGGCCGCGTCTTCGAGCTTGCCTTTTATTTCGCCCATGCCCAAGCGGTTGGCGATCGGCGCATATATCTCCAAGCTTTCCAGTGCAATGCGATAGGCTTTTTTTTGCGGAATGCATTCAAGCGTTTCCAGGTTATGCAAGCGGTCAGCGAACTTGATGACCATCACGCGCACATCATTGGCCATGGCCATGAACATTTTGCGCAAGTTCTCAATATAGCGGTCCACGCCGCGGTATTTGATTTTTCCGACTTTGCAGATGCCATTGACCATGCCCGCGATATCATCACCGAATGTCTTGCGGATTTCTTCCAGTGTGATCGGCGTATCTTCGGCCACGTCATGCAAAAGCCCGGCCGCGATGATGTTGTCCGTGGCATGCATCTCTGCCAAGTACATGGCAGTGTAAAGCGGGTGGATGATGTATGGCTCGCCGGACATGCGCAATTGGCCTTTGTGGGCCGCATCAGCAAAAGCATAGGCACGCTCAATCAGGGCTACGTCCGCATTGGGCCTAACCCGCTTGATGGTGGCTATTAAGTCAGTCAGTGTCAGTTCTTTTGAGGGCATATGCTGCTTACCTAAAGTAGTTAAAAAACACGAAAAGCGCAAGGGGTCGGCCTGGACGATAGCTGTTAGACGATAGACTGTAGACGGTAGGAAGTAGCTAGTAGCTAGTAGGAAGTAGAGGGTGTTATAATGTGCAGGATATGAATATTGTTGAGGCGCGCGAGATTGAGCGTCAAACCGTGGAAACTGTCGGCGAGGCAGATTCGTCGCGCATCCAAAGGCCTGAGATCCCTGATCCAGACGCGATTTTGGAGCGCATAGGAGTTACTTTTTTGGCGCCAGACAGGGTGAGTGGATATATCAGGCTCTATCCTCAAGATTTTTTGGTCGAGGAAATAACGCCCAAAGGCGACATAGTGGAATTGGCGCATGATCCGAAATTCGAGGACTCGGATGACAAAAGGACTTTGTGGGCTGACATGATCAAGTGCCAGCTTTCTGGTCCGAATGCAGTCCAGGAGTTGCAAGCGCTTTTTGATTTGAACCAAACCCAGGTCGGAGCTGCTGGCATAAAAGATGCGGTTGCGATCACTGCCCAGCGCGTAAGTTTGCGCGGCATAACCACTGAGGCCTTGGCCGCGGCCCAGCATCCGCAAATGATTCTGCGTCCTGTGAGTTATGGAAGCGGCTTTTTGCAGATAGGCGAACTCAAGGGCAATCGTTTCACCATAATCATCCGCGGCAAAGCCGGCGAATCAAGCGCTTTGATCCAGCGCGCCTTGGAAAACGTAAAAGCCGATGGCTTTTTGAATTTTTTCGGGCCGCAAAGGTTTGGTTCGCGCATCAATGTGCATCATCTTGGGCAAAGGTTGGTCAAGGGCGATGTGCAGGCTGCGCTCAGGAACTATCTGGGCGAGGCGGGACCGTACGATATCCCTTTGTACCGTGATTTGCGGACGAATCTGTACGACATGTATGGCGATTGGGACCAAATGCTTGAGTTGGCTGGCCATTTCCCATTCACGCTTAAAGACGAGACTAAAGTTTTGCGCGCTTTGCAGACTGATCCGCAAAAAACCAGGAATGCATTGTTCCAGGTCAAAGAGCAAGTCAGGCTTTGGGTCTATGCCTATGGTTCTTGGCTCATGAACCGCGCGATTTCCAGGGCAATAAAAAACAACCAATCCCTGCCTGCTGAATTGCCTCTGCCATTCTCGCCCAAAGGCCCGCTGCCGATCTACAAGGATTTCATGGCCGAGGACGGTACATTGAATTATCTGCAGACTTTGTCCCAATATTCTTTCATTAATCTGTCGGACAAGACTATCCCGGCAGTCATCCGTCCCGAAGGCTTGGAACTGAAAGAGATTCCGCAGGGCTGGATAGTGCGCTTCAAGCTCAGTAAAGGCGCTTATGCCACATCACTCCTCTCGCATCTGATCAGGATGCACGAGGGCCTGCCCATTCCAGCGTGGGTTCAAGACCAAGAAATCGATGCTTTGAAAGTAATGGGAGACGGAGGATTGGATGAAATAAGAAAAAAATTCAGCAAATTCATGGTCCGCCGCGACCTAAGCCCATTGGACGCTCAAGCATCAAAAGAAGCAGAATAAAAACAACACCCGCCGCGCAGTCTTGATCTTGCGATCTTGACTGCACGACGGGGTAAGGAGTTGGTCCAACGAGAGAGGGAAGCTATCACCAGCGTTCGTTGGGTTGGTGGTAGCGATCCGTGCGGCTGCGCTGGACGGTGAATACGCCAGCAGTGTACCGCAAGGCGCTGACGGAGAGAGTGCCGCGCTCGTCTTTCTTGCTGAGCGTGGCGACATTGACCGTGTCTGTGGTCCGTTCGTTCTTGTCGTCAGAGTTGTGCCAGACGTGGACCACGGGTGCCACGAAGCCATCCAAACCCTTGAGCAGTTCGCTCAGGTATTCGGAGGCCTCCTCGGGCTTCTCGAAGTTCGGTTCTGCACCAGTGGTGGAGAATACGAACCGAGCCAGAGTGCCAACCTTCTCGGAAGTCACGACGCCGTTCACGGTCTTGAACTTGTCCTGCTTGTAGGCATCGACGAGCTTGAACCCGGCGAGCAGCAAGTCCTGGACCATGTCCTTGATCTGCAGCCTGGCTTCGCCGTAGCGACCCAGCGCGGGTACGCCAGTGTCAGCTTTGTTGCGCTGGATGTGCGGATTCTGGGCCTGGGCGCGCTCGCGTTCCTTGGCCTGCATCTCTTCGGGCGTCCGGCGCTGCTCGTCGAGCCCGAGCGTTTCCGCGATCTCCTCGCTCATGTGATGGAAGTTCAGGATGACAACGGGGGCTGCTTTCATGGTTCCCTCTTATTTAATGCCCGGCGACCAAACCGGGACTTGAATGTAACGTGCAGAGACCCTTTTGGATAAGCCCAATTGGATCATTTGACTGATTAATATAGCACAAAACAAGCCTTTTGTCAAGTCTATTAGGCTATAAAATGCCATAAATTAGCCAAATTTTATGTATTAAAGCGTTTTTTATGCTATAATTCGTTTGTTATGTCTAATGAAAATTTGGCTACGCTGCGAGACCAGGATAAACGCCAAACCCTTAACCCTGAACGCGAAACGCAGGAGGGGGGAATTGAGTCTGAAAAGACAGAAGACCTCGAATCTGCTAGTCAGGAGGTTCAGACTGAGGTTCAGCGCGAAAAGAACCAGGTTGAGGGATTGGGCAAGGCGTCGGATGCTCCTGAAGCAGCAGCCGTGACTCAAGCCTCGATTGTGGAACTAGAGGATGTGCGCCAAAAATATTCAAAACAATTGGATTCAGTAGCCAACCCCGGCGAACAAGGAGCGACCATCCGCGAACCAGCCAAGGTCTATGATTTTCAGGAGGAAAAAACTTTGCGCGAACAGCGAGCGACTTTGAGGGCAAGTTTCCAGAATAAGCAAGAAGAAGATAAGGAAATCGATAAAGCAATCGAAGAGAACATGACGGAAGACGGCCGTCCCAAGTTTGAAAAAATAGTAAGCATCCAGCCTGAGACAATCGTTATTGATCGCGGCTTTGAAGAAATCGCAAAAACACAAGCTGAAGATGAAGAAATCAACAAAGCCATTGAAGGCGCGCTTGACGAGCAGGGGCGGACAGCGACCCAAAAAAAAGAAGATGAATCAAGCGAAGTTCCAGCCACGCTCAGGTCTGAAAGGCTCCGCAAAAGAATGGAACACGTTGTTTCTGATTTCGAGACGCAACCGACAGTCCGCGGAACAGAGTTTGTCGAAACTTCGCCACAGGCTGAGTCGGTGAGAGTTCCAGAAGCACCTGACACGCTTAAGGATACTTTGAAAAGCGCTGAGTTTGATTCAACGCCAAGAGATGAGGATTTGCTGGAGCGTCGGGAAGAAGCTGAGACACGAGAAGATGCTCAAGAGCTGAGCGAAAAAACCTTAAAAGCTACGCAAGAAGGCTTGAAGGAACTGAGTGGAGACGAGTGGTCTGATTTGTATCAACAATCTGAGTTTGCTTGGACGCCCGAAGTTTGGGGAAATCTCAATAATCAGGCTTTGGCAGGCGAAACCAGCGAAAGAGAGCAGTTGCGCCAGCTGTCTTTGAACAAGGCCGAGATAGGATTGAGTCTGGCGGCCAATGCCCTGGCATTGAAAAAATTGGCAGATCTAGACATGTCTGTTCCTGAGGGTCATTCTTTATTTTTGGAGAAGCGCAAACTGGAACAAGGCTTAGCCCAAGACAAAGCAAAAGAAAAAGAACTATTCGAGACTGCCAGGGAAAGAGCAGAAGCAGTCGAGGTCGATGTATCTGAATTGGCTGAGACGCCGGCCGATGCGGTTGTCGCGAGGATCAACAAGCCTCGCGTTGCTGAGAAAGGCGAAATCGCTCCCGAACCTGTGTCTGATGATGCTCCAGCTGGTTCTCTTGAACGAGTAGGCGGAGGAATCCTGTATGGTACAGCGGCTTATGGACTGGCTGGTTTGGCCGCAGTCACCTGGTCTTTGTTTTCGGGCAACGCTGCTTTTAAATTACTGGATTGGATTGATAAGAGCATGGAAAAAATCCAAAAGTACGCGTTTAAAAATGACTTGGGCAGTATATTCGATATCGCAAAAAATACCGGTGATAAAATCCACAAGAAAATGGATGAATCAATCGCAAAAGGGGAGAAGAAAAAGGAAGAATAAAAAGTAGAGACGTTGCATTGCAACGTCTCTACTTTTTATTCTTTTTATTCCAGTTCAATCGCTGTCTTGTATTTGCAGTTTTCTTTGTTCGGGCAATAGATTGTTTTGCCTTTTTTGACTAAGGTCGCATATCCGCACGAAGGGCAGGCTTCGCCAGTCGGCTTGTCCCAAAAAGCCTGATCGCAGTCCGGATAGCGGTTACAGGAATAGAAAAGTTTCCCTTTTTTGGATTTACGTTCAAGAAGATGGCCGGTTTTGCACTTAGGGCAAATAATCTGATTGCCGTTCTGGTCCAAAGTCGGAATCTCGATATTCACTATTGTTTTGCACTCAGGATATTTGGAGCAGGCCAAGAACGGGCCGAAACGGCCTGTCTTTTTTACCATCGGCGCTTTGCAATTGGGGCAGATCTGGTCTGTCGGCTCTGAGGGCGGAGGCTGGGGAGAGCCTTCCAAAGGTTTTGTGTTCTTGCATTCAGGATAGCCTGTGCAAGCCAAGAATTTTCCGAAGCGTCCGCTTTTTACGGCCATGGGCTTGCCGCATTTTTCGCAGATTTGTCCCTCAGCTTGTTTTTGCGTTTCTTCGGACAGCTCAGCTTCTTGTTTCTCAAGCTGAGAGTGGAATGGTCCGTAAAAAGCCTGGATGAGCGGCCTCCATTGCACTGTGCCTTCGGCCACATAGTCCAAAGAAGATTCTAACCGCGCCGTAAACTCAGTATCAACAATATCCGGGAAGCGCTTGGTCAAGATATCAGTCACGTCTCCGGCTATTTGCGTGGGCATGAGCCTCTTCTTTTCGTCGCGCTCAACATAGCCGCGGTCAATCACAGTTGAGATGATGCTGGCATAAGTGCTCGGGCGGCCGATGCCATCTTCTTCCAAGGCTTTGACGAGCGTTGCATCGCTAAAACGCGCAGGCGGCTCAGTAAAATGCTGGATGCCTTTTACATCCTCCATTTTCATGGCGTCTTTCTCATCCACTTCCGGCAAAAGCTTATCGGTTTCTTGGTCCGTGTACAGCTTAAGATAGCCAGGTTCGACCACTTGCTGTCCGGTTGACCTGAAAACATATTTGCCGCCGGCAATATCCACGCGGGTCGCATTCAAAGTCGCATTCGGCATCTGTGTGGCGAGCGCTCTTTGCCAAATCAAGGTGTAAAGCTTGAGCATGCCCTTGTCCAAATAAGGCTCCAGGCTCTCTGGCGTGCGCGCAGCTTCTGTCGGGCGAATGGCTTCGTGCGCTTCTTGGGCGCCTTTGGATTTTGTTTTGTAGGTCCTGGGCTCATCCAAAACAAATTTGTCTCCGTAAGTTTTCTTTAAAAAGTCTTTGGCCTCGCTTAAGAACTTGGTCGCCAAATTCACGCTGTCAGTACGCATGTAAGTGATCAAGCCCACAGAGCCTTCGTCGCCGATTTCAACGCCTTCGTAAAGTTTCTGGGCCAAGGTCATGGTCTGCTTGGCTGAAAAACCCAAACGGTTGTTGGCTTCTTGTTGGAGTGATGAAGTCGCAAATGGTGCAGGCGGGGCCTTGGTCTTCTTTTTCTGTTCAATGGATTGGACTACCCAAGACTGTTTATTGCAATCAGCCTCAATCTTATCAGCTTGCTCTTTGTCCTTGATTTCCATCTTGTCCAAAGACTTGTCGTCTATTGAATACAGTTTGGATTCAAGCTCAGCACCCTTAGGCGTCTTGAACTTGGCTTCAACGCTCCAGTACTCCTCAGGCTTAAAGGCCAAGATCTCGCGTTCGCGTTCCACGATCAATCTGACTGCCACTGACTGCACGCGTCCGGCCGAAAGCCCGCGCTTCACATGGCGCCATAAGAAAGGGGAGAGCTCATAGCCCACCAGCCTATCCAAGATGCGCCTGGCTTGCTGGGCATCCACTAGTTTCATGTCTAGGTTGCGCGGATTTTCCAAGGCATGGAGAATGGCCTCTTTGGTGATTTCATGGAAAGTAATGCGCTTAAGTTTCTCTGGATCTTCACCCAAAATCTGGGCCAAGTGCCAGCTGATGGCCTCGCCTTCGCGGTCTTCATCGGTTGCGAGCCAAACTGTGTCGGCTGTGGAGGCGACTTCCTTGATCTCCTTGACTTTGGCCTTGTGTTCGGGCGAGACAATAAATTGTGGGTCAAATCCGTGGTCAACGTCCACGCCTACCGTGGATTCGGGCAGGTCCCCGACATG
>CAZPAP010000032.1:0-13138 GCA_964584725.1 uncultured Gammaproteobacteria bacterium | reverse complement strand
AACCCTGAACCCTAAACCCTTAACGAAACGCCATGATACTCGAACTGTTATTGATTGCTGTCCTGTGTGCCATTTTTGGTGCGATTTTCGGTTCGTTCGCCAATGTGGTAGCCATCCGCACGCATGAAAACTCTACTTTGTGGGGCAGGTCGCACTGCGTCCATTGCAATGTGCCTCTGAAGATCCAGCATCTGGTCCCAATAATCTCTTGGATTATCCAAGGCGGAAAATGCACGCAATGCCACAAAGCGATCCATATCCAATACCCATTGGTAGAAGTCGGCGCAGCGCTCTTGGCCGTGGTCTCTGTTTTTCGTCATCTGCCGTTTGAAACTGGTTGGCCAGCCATGGCTTTTGAATTCTTTTTTGGCTTGTGTCTGATCATATTTTTGGTCATGGATGCGCGCTGGAAAGAATTGCCGCTTGAACTCATGGTCGCTACAGGCGTTATCTTTTCATTGTGGGACATGCTCATGGCAGTAGGCGCGGGCGCAACTCCTTGGTCTGTCGCTTGGTCTCACTTAGTCGGTTTTGGGATTTTGACTTTGTTCTTTCTGTTCCAATGGGTGGTGTCGCGCAAGCGCTGGATAGGAGTAGGTGATATCTGGTTAGGCGCTGTCTTAGGCGCTGTCTTGGGCTGGCCTTTGGCTGGCATTGCGATTTATCTTTCATATATATTTGGCGGATCAGTCGCTATCACGCTTTTGGTATCCAAAAAGGTCAAGCCAGGAGCGCGCATTCCGTTCGCACCGTCGCTGGTGGCCGGCACTTTGGCTGCAATGTGGTGGGGCCCTGCCATTTTGAATTGGCTTTCAAATGCATTATCGTAAATTAGCCGGATTTTCAGTCGCTGAGATGCTGGCCAGTTTGGCCATAGTCGTGATTTTGGCTCTGGCCACGATTTTTGAATTGAATTCATACCAAAAAGGCGAGGAGCTCAGGACTGCGGCTCGCCAGCTGGCCGGTGATATCAGGAGCGTGCAATCCAGCGCATTTTCGGCCCGCAACATCAAAGCTTGTCCGCTCGGCGCCGGAAAAGTGATTTGCGAAGAATCCGAAGCCATGTGCGCACCTGGAACTTGCGCGCTTACCATTCCGCAATCTTATGGCATCAGCTTTAATGTCAATTCCACGATCTACGAAATGTTCGCGGATCTGAATCCAGTGGTAGCTGATTACATGCTGACTGACCAAAGCGAGCTTTTGGCAAAGCGTTTCATCAGTGCCTTGGGCGGGCAAAATGTTGTAATCGACAGTATCTTGGTGAATAATGTGCCTGGTTCAACGCGGGCTGACATAACTTTTCTGCGCCAGAGCGGCGATACGACGTTCGTCACTGCACCTGTCGCGCCAGGCGCAACTGTAATCACGATCAAACTCAAGCATTTGACCACGGGCGCGACCCAGAGCATTGAGATCAACAAAGCCACAGGCCGAATTTCCATTTTATGAAGCTGACAAAACTATCCGGACAAACGATCATGGAAATGCTGGTGGTGTTTTTTATAATTTCGATCGGCTTGTATGCGGCCGTGGCTTTGGTCATGTCCAATGTATCTACCCAGGAATATGATGCTGACCACATAGTGGCCATGAACCTGGCCAGGGAAATGTTGGAACTGGCGCAGAACAAACGCGATTCAAACTGGCTCACATCTGCCACGTTTGATGATGGCATGCTGAATTTGCCGGGCGGATGCACTGCTGTGCCGCATTGGGACGGGACAGCAGCGCCTTATTTTGAGCCAGCATCCAGCATCTCTGATGCGAACGCCAAGGTGAACCAATCAAACAATCCAGCGTCGCTATACATGTTCACGAACCAAAGCGGCACGAGTACGCGATTCGCGCGCTTGCTCACTTTTGCGCCCATTTGCGCCAAGCCTGACCATTCGGGAACTACTGTCTCAGCGGGCTGTACATGCTTAGCCGCTTATCCGGACAAGGTCGGCATGCGCGCCAAAGCAGACATCCAATGGGTAACCAAAGGCCGCACCAAAAAGTTAAGCATTTACACTGATCTGTATGACTGGAAATAAAGCGGAGGGATACTCTTTGATCGAGATGCTCGTCGTGCTCGCGCTTTTCGGCATGGCGTCTTTGATTTTGGTCCAGACTTTTTTGACTTTTGTGCGCTTGTCGCACAAAACAGCCAATGCGGCCGTGGTCCAGCAAGACATGAGATTTACCATGGAATATGTGGCGCGCGCAGTCAGGAATACGCCCATTGATTATTCAGCGCCAGTAGAACAGGCCACGTCCACTTTAAGGCTCATGGCGCCTGGCCAGCCTGCGACAATCATCAAGCTTTCGGCTTTAAGCGATGCTTTATGCCTGGATCCTTCGGGTGCGCGCTGCTTGCTCGTGTCAGTGGATGATGGAGTGAGCTGGTCGCCCATAACATCAAAACATGTGAACGTGGATCGCTTCAGGGTCTATGTCCAGCCAACTGCATCGCCATTCAAGCTCGTATCAAATCCACCGAATCCAGATGATTACCCGAACAATCAGCAGCCTCTGGCAACGGTTGAGGTCGGTCTCACGTATCAAGCCTTGTCACCAAAAGAAAACGTGAGTTTGGATGCGCAAACAACAATCTCATCCAGGGAATATGAACGCTAAACCCGGAAATATCGTCGCGCTGGCCCTAGTCCTCACCTCAGTCATCCTGCTGGTCGGCATTGGCATCGGGATTGTTGTCACCGAGGGTTCAAACCGCGCCCAAGAAGGGGATAGTGCTGCAGCTGCGTATTACATGGCCAACTCAGGCGTGGAAATGCAGTTGTATGGCGTGCGCAAAGACAACAGGACTTTGACCGAAGTCGCGACAGCATCCAGCAGTTATCCGGGCGGATCAAAATGGGTGTCCACTACAGGCTATGAGCAAACCGGCACCAAAGTCGTGCAAAAGTTGGATAAAGAGCAGTTCACTTTTGTTGATCTGTTTGACCCTGATAATTTAGCGTCAACTTTCAATGTAGCTAAAGTCACGATCAGCTGGCTGCCTGGCGATGATTGCGGTGCAGGCGCGCCAGACATGGAATTGGGATCAGCCGAATGGAAGTTTGAGGGCGGGTCTGTACAATGGCCCACAGACGGCAATTATATTATTTACCCGTTCAGCGCATCGCCCATGAGCGTGAATCTGGATCAGACCAAGCAATACCGTCTTAGATTGAGGCCATACAAGTGCGGAGCGAAAAATATCCAGATAAGCATGTTCAATGCCGGAGGCGCGCCTTTGAATTACCCAGGCGACATTACCTTGGGGTCCGAAGGTTTTTACGGCAAAACCACGCAAAAAGTCACAGTGTCCATGCCGCGCCAAGATATCCTCTCAGGCTTGTTCAGCTACATAGTTTTCTCGCAAGACAAGCTCTGCAAAAAGGTAGGGACAGCCGGGGTGTGCAACTAACAAATCGGTGTCTTGGTAGGGACAGGTCGCGACCTGTCCCTACATGAATGCCGGATGACAATAATGTGCTGTATTGATAGTATATTTGGGTTATGACCCATGAACAGGCCAAGGAGCGCATAGCCAAATTAAGGCTGGAAATAGACCGGTATCGCTATCAATACCATGTTTTGAATAACCTGGAGATTTCTGAGGCAGCCTTGGATGCGCTCAAACATGAACTGTATAAACTGGAGTCAGATTTTCCGGATTTGATTACAGCAGACTCGCCGACCCAGCGCGTGGCAGGCGGAGTGGCTAAAGGTTTCAAAAAGGTCCAGCATGCAGTCAGGATGCTTTCGCTTGAGGATGTGTTTTCCGAGGACGAAGCAGACGAATGGCTGGCGCGCATAAAAAAGATAGATTCGCATTGCGATGACAAAGGCTTGTATGCTGAAGTCAAAATGGACGGCTTGGCCACCTCGCTTATCTACGAAGATGGGAAGCTGGTGCAAGGCGCCACGCGCGGAGACGGCACGATAGGCGAAGATGTGACCACGAACGTCAAAACAATAGAATCCATCCCATTGTTTTTGCGCGAGCCATCAGAGCGCGAATTGGATGCATATTGCAAAAAATTTCAGGGCCACATCAACGAGCGCCATTTGCGCCACATCGTGAAAACGCACGAAGGGCGCTTGGAAATCCGCGGCGAAATCTACATGAAGCGCAGTGCGCTCAAGAAACTGAATGCTGAGTTGAAAAAACGCGGCGAGGCTGAATTGGCTAATCCGCGCAATGCTGCGGCTGGCGGGGTGCGCCAATTGGACTCGAAAGTCACGACCGAGCGCAAGCTTTCGTTCATGGGCTGGCAATTGATCGGAGATGTGGGCACGACCACGCATGAGCAAGAGCATGAACTCATCAAGCTTTTGGGTTTTCCATCCAATGAATACAATGGCCTTTGCGATAATCTGAAACAAGTGGAACATATCATGGAAAAAATCGGCAAAGTGCGCGACAAGCTTGATTATCAGATAGACGGCGTGGTCATCAATATCAATGACAATAAGATCTTCAGTGATTTGGGCGTGGTGGGCAAGACTCCGCGCGGTGCAGTGGCCTGGAAGTTCGCGGCCGAGCAAGGTACCAGCATTGTGCGCGAGATCCAAGTTTCTGTCGGCCGCACAGGCGCGCTGACTCCTGTCGCTGTCATGGACCCGGTCCAACTAGCCGGCACGACTGTCACGCACGCAAGCCTGCACAATGAGGATGAGATTGTGCGTTTAGGCTTGAAGATCGGGGATACGGTAATCGTGGAAAAAGCCGGGGATGTGATACCGAAGATCATCCAGGTTTTGCCTAAGCTCAGGACTGGCAAGGAAAAAGCATTCCACATGCCCACGCATTGCCCGGTCTGCGGATCCAAAGTTGACCGCAAAGCGGGCGAGGTCGCGACTTTTTGCACGAACACCAAGTGTTTTGCCCAAGAACTGGCGCGCATGGCGCATTTTGTGTCGCGCCAATCCATGGACATGCGCGGCTTGGGAGAAAAATTGCTGGAAATGTTCATCCAAGAAGGTATTGCCAAAGAGCCAGCTGAATTATATGAGATAACGCCAGGCGATCTTGGCGGGCGCGAAGGTTTTGGCGAAGTTTTGCCGGTCAAATTAGTCAAAGAAATCCAAGCGCACAAAAAAGCGCCTTTGGATCGTTTTATTTATGCGCTGGGCATCCGGCATGTCGGCTCTGAAACAGCAGTGCTGTTGGCGCGCCACTTCAAGTCATTCGATAAGTTCCAGAATGCGTCGCTAGAGGAATTGGATACGATTGAAGGCGTAGGCGAAGTCGTGGCCAAAGCCATCCATGATTTTTTGCACGACAAGACAGAAATGAAGCGCGTTGAAAATTTATTGAAACACATCGACGTACAGCGAATAGCGAATAACGAAAAGCGAGGCCCATTATCCGGTACGTCCTGGGTGTTTACAGGATCGCTGGAATCAATGCCTCGTGAGGAAGCAAAAGAAACAGTCAGGAAACTGGGCGCTGATGTCTCTGAGTCAGTTTCAAAAAAGACCACATATGTTGTCGTGGGCGCAGAGCCAGGGTCCAAAGCTGATAAAGCAAAAAAATTAGGCGTAAAGGTTTTGGATGAGAAAGAGTTTTTGAAGATGATTAAATAGCGGCCCCCTTACCAGGCTTGACAAACGCCAGAAAATCCTGTTTATTTGGGCTGGAGGAGAACAATGGATCTGTCAAACATCAAGTCTGGTGGACAGCTGACCGAAAGGATTTTGGCTCAGGCCGCTTGCACGCGCGAGGACACGTACGCGCTCTTGGACCTGATCCGCACATTCAATGATCCTTGGAAGGTAGAAAGATGCCTAATCAGGCTTTTCATACTCATGGCCAACCAGGAATGGACCGAGGGTCGCATCACGGTTGAGATTGCTTTCAAGGACGCGACCGTGAGAGGGTGCTCCACGGAAGAATGCGTGGTCAGGTTGCTAACGCCTATGGGCAACAGCAGCCAGGCACTGCTCAAGAGCGTCTCCATCAGGGCAAGCTATCAGGCGTTCAAAAAGATGCTTGACCGGCGCAAGCTTTCTCCGTACATGCTTGAGGACAAGCACATCGGAAAGTTCATCCTGATCGCAGGACGTTCTCTAAGTCTCATCCCGCCTGGCGGGGCTGAGCAAGCCAGGCAAAAGCTTGAGGCCAGGCTGGCTAAGATCGGTTTCAAGTCCGGGTCCATGCCTCCTGAAATGCGCCAACGCCTGGAGGAAATGAAAAAAGGCGCACCTCCTCGCGCTGATCGGCCCAAGCCTTCTCCCAAGAACGTGCCTCGGCCGACCCAAGTCCAGATTCCCAAGCCTGCGGCCCTGCCCTCGGACTTCGTGGATCTTGAACAAGGTTGGGGTGATGAAGAAAACCCAACCCTCCCTAAGCCCCGAAAGTAGCGGGGCTTTTTTAATTAACCGGGTTGGACGAAGAGCCTCAGTTCGGCTAAACTGCCTATAATATGAAGTTAAGCCAAGAAGATGTTAAGCATTTGGCAGACCTGGCCAGGCTAGACCTTTCTGAGCCAGAAGCCAAGAAAATGTCCGAGGAGTTCGGTTCTATTTTGGGCTATGTGGAACGCATCCAAAAAGTAGATACCAGCCAGGTGGAGCCATTCACCATGCCAGCCAGAGAGGACTGGAGGCCAGATGTGGCATTTGAATCAGACGAGGCCACGCGCGAACTCATCCTGTCCAATTTCCCGGGCCGCACCGGCGACTTGCTGCAAGCCCCAGGAGTATTTGAAAATCCTAAACGATAACCTGTACGTTAAAGTCTCCCTTAGATAAGGGAGAAGCGAAGAGGAATAAATCTATGAAACCATTAAATGAACTCACCATCATAGAAGCGAATGAGCTTCTGGCATCTGGCGAAACCACTTCAAAAAAGATTACCCAAGCTTGCTTGGATCAGATCAAGGGCATGAATGACATGTTGAATGCTTTTGTTGAAGTCTATGAAAAGGATGCACTAGAAGCTGCTGAGAGATCTGATTCGCGCCGGGCAGATGGCCAGGTTCTCGGACCATTGGACGGCATACCTTTGGCTATCAAAGACAACATGATGTTGCAGGGCAAAGCCTGTACTGCTGGTTCAAAAATATTGTTCGGCCATGTTGCGGCTTATGATTCAACGATCGTGCGCAAGCTATTGGATCAAGGTGCAGTTATTTTAGGCCGGACAAATATGGATGAGTTTGCCATGGGCTCTTCGACTGAATGGTCAGCCTATGGCCCGACCAAGCATCCGCGCGATCCAGAGCGCGTACCAGGCGGGTCTTCTGGCGGCAGTGCGGCAGCAGTCTTGTCCAACATGTGTCTTGCAGCCTTGGGCTCTGACACTGGCGGCTCAATCCGCCAACCTGCATCGCTGTGCGGTATTGTCGGCTTGAAACCGACTTATGGCCGCGTGTCGCGCTATGGCTTGATTGCCATGGCATCGTCATTGGATCAGATCGGGCCCATGACCAAAAGCGTGGATGATGCGGCTTTGCTTTTATCAATGCTTCAGGGCCAAGATCCGAATGATCAAACTACAAGTGATGAACAGCCCTTCGTGCAATCTTTTCAAGCCTCGTTAAAAGGCGTGCGCGTGGGTTTGCCCAAGCAGGCTTGGTCAGCGGGTTTGGAGGACAGGGTCAAGGAAAATACCAAAGCAGCAGTGGAGCTGATGCGCGAGGCTGGAGCAGAGGTCAAAGAAATAGATTTGCCATACATGGACGAAGGCTTGGCAGTTTATTATCTGTTGATGCCGTGCGAGGTCTCAGCCAACTTGGCCAGGTTTGATGGCATGCGTTATGGCTTGCGCAAAACATCTTTGCCTTTGTTCGAAACATAAGCGCAATCTAGGGCTGAGGGTTTCGGCGCAGAGGCCAAACGTCGCGTTTTGCTCGGCACATTTGCTTTATCATCCGGTTATATCGATGCATATTATCTGCAAGCCAAAAAAGTCCAGTCATTGATCCGCAAAGCATATGAGGATGCATTCAATGAAGTGGATTTGATCGTTACGACGACCACGCCCACCACGTCTTTCAAGCTCGGCGAAAAAATGGAAGATCCTTTGGCCATGTATCTGGAAGATGTGTTTACTGTTAGCGTGAACGTGGCTGGTTTGCCTGCTGTCTCGATCCCATGCGAAACAGACGGGGGAATGCCAGTCGGGTTCCAATTGATTGCACCTTGGTTCAAGGAGGGCTTGCTGTTGTCAGCGGCTAAGACATTAGAAATAGAATTATGTACGAGGAAGTAGTCACGACCCAAAGCACGCCCATCATCTGGTATATCCTGCTGGCAGTGCTTGTGATTGCTGCGATAATTGCGCTTGCTTATTTTATCTATTGGGTCAAAAAGCGTTTCTCAAGGCCAGAGATGCTAGGCATGACGCGCGAAGAAGTGCAGAAACGCTGGGTGCAAATCAGGGAAACAAGCAAGATGAATGGCCAGATGGGCCGCAAGCTAGCCTTGGTTGAGGCAGACAATCTGCTGGATTCGTCTTTGAAGTCCATCATGATGCAAGGCGCTACGCTGGGGGAGAGGTTGAAGATGGCTTGCTACAAATACCCGAAACTTAAAAACGTTTGGTGGGCGCACAAGCTCCGCAACCAACTGGTGCATGATTCCAGTTTTGCGCTCTCAGCTTATGACTCTGATAAGGCACTGAATGATTTTGAAAGCGCGCTCAAGACGCTCAACGTGCTTTAATATGATTCCTTGGTTTGAATCGCACACGATTGCCCTTGGTCCTCTGCACATCCAGACATGGGGGACTTTAGTTGCGCTTGGATTCCTGGTCGCGACATGGGTAGCGTCAATCCGCGCTAAAAAATACGGAATAAAATCCAGCGACGTCTGGGATTATGCTGTTTGGGCTTTTTTGTCTGCGTTCGTTGGAGCTCGGCTGTTCCATGTATTGTTTTATGATCCCTCCTGGTATTTGGTACATCCATTGGATGCGATCAATCCCACATTGCCAGGCTTTTCAATGATGGGTGGGGTAATCGGAGCGGTTGTCGCGGCAGTGATTTTCGTCAGATACAAAAAAATAGATTTATTGAAACTGGCAGATGCATGCATGTATGCTTTGCCCCTTGGAATCGGCATCGGGCGCATCGGATGTTTCTTGATCCACGACCATCCAGGCACATTGACTCACTTTATCTTGGGCGTGAAATATCCAGACGGAGCAATCAGGCATGATCTTGGGTTAGACTTGTCGATCTTGGGATTTTTGATTTTTGTGTTGTTTTATTTTCTTGGGCGCAAGAACCATAAACCAGGATTTTTCTTGGGCTTGTGGCTCGTGATTGATGGCAGCACAAGATTCTGCTTGGATTTTTTCCGTTTGGTGGACGTCCGGTATTATGGATTGACGCCAACGCAATGGCTGTTGTTCGCGACAGTCGGAATCGGAGTTTGGCTTTTGGCTTCAAAACGCTTTAAACACTATGAAATATAAATACATTATTTTGGCTGGGTTTTTGCTGGCGCTTTTGACCAGCGTGATTCCGATTCCGCGCAGCACGGTTTACGGGAACGAATGCGGAGGCGCGGAAAAAAATGGCCTGTGCTATAAGTATCTTCCAAGCCATGGATTCCCAATCCCATTTGCCACGACAGACGCTTTTGAATCGCCGGCAAGCCAAATAAAGTGGTCGTCGATGAATGCAGTGCTCTTTGTTTTTATTTTTCCTTTGAATTGGGCGATCTACTCCTTGGCTATTTTAGTGATAGTCTTTGTCTATAAAAAGATTACACATAAAAAAATTAAGCAGGTATAATGCATTCGCTATGGATTCCATGGATCAGACAAAAAGACTGTTCTTGATCGGCACGATCATCCTTGTCGTGTTGATTGTCATTGGCTTGGTCTGGGCGATTTTAGCCGGCCCAGGCACCATCAATGTCAACGGCGGCATTACGATTGACCCGAATATCACGTTCAATGACCAGGGCGACCCGAGCCAAGGCCCGGATAGTGCCAAGGTCGTGGTCAGGATCTACAGCGATCTGCAATGCCCGGCCTGCAAAATTGCAGAGCAGACAGTCAGGGGAGTGATCAAGGATTATCAAGATCGCGTAAAGTTTGTTTGGAAAGATTTTCCATTGGTGACTTTGCATGCCAATTCATCTCCAGCTGCTTTGGCTGCGCGTTGCGCCCAGGATCAAGGCCGTTTCTGGCAGTATGAGGGTGCTTTGTACGACAAGCAGGCAGAATGGTCGGCTTTGCCGGATGTTAAGGCTTATTTTGCGCAATTAGCATCTTCTTTAGGCTTAAGACAGGACTATTTCACAAAATGCGTTTCTGAAAATCAGCCTGGCGATAAGATTACGAAAGATATCAACGAAGGTCTGTCCTTGAGCTTGGACTCGACTCCTACTTTTGTCATCAATCGGACACTCTATTCAGGAGTCATGGATCGCAAGGTTTGGGACACGATTCTACAGGCACAGCTGAAATAACCCACAGACGACCCCTTGACACCTGTTGACTTAGACCCTCGCGCGCCGGAAAATATGAGCCACTTACGCTAAACGTTTAACCCTAAACGCTTAACGCGGGAACAATCTAAAGATAATTTTTATTTGATCATTCGTTCTATGGAAGAGACAAAGAATACAATCTGGGAAAGCAGCCCGAAGGTAACGTTTGCCCTGGGTTTGGTGGTTGGAGTAGCCATCATGTCCACGGCAGCTTTGGTTTTTACCTTGAATTTCATGCTTTCCGGCCGCGGGCTCGGAGCATTGGCCGCGACAAACGTGCCGGCGAACACAGTCGCCAACACAGTTGCCAACAATGCTGCGCCGTCAAACCAGCCCACCACGCCGACCAATCCGCCGCGCGCTGTGGATGCTAAGCGCGACCATATTTATGGCCCAGTTGATGCTAAAGTGACTTTGATCGAATATTCAGATTTTGAGTGCCCATATTGCGCCAAGAATTATGATACTGTCGCGCAGATCAAGACAGCTTATCCCAAGGATGTGAGGATCGTGTTCCGCCATTTCCCGCTTTCATTCCATGCTAATGCCGAAAAAGCAGCCGAAGCTTCGGAATGCGCTTCAGACCAGGGCAAGTTCTGGGAAATGTATGACAAGATTTTCGCGGCCAACAAGGCAGGTAAAATGGGCGTAGACGTCTGGAAACAGGATGCCAAGGATCTTGGGCTTGATACGACCAAATTCAACAATTGTTTGGACAAGGGCGACAAGGCTGCTCGTGTGGCCGAAGATCAGACAGAAGGCGGCAATGCCGGAGTCGGCGGTACGCCAGCAACATTCATCAACGGCCAGTTAATCGAAGGTGCTTTGCCGTTTGATTCATTCAAGCAGGCAATTGAAGCAGCTGGAGGAAAGGGATAATAAGCTTAACCTTCAACGCTAAACCCTAAACGCACAAAGGCAGGCTAAGGCCTGCCTTTTGGTTAATTGTTATGAGTTTGTTCGCCTTACTCATCGATGTCCTTTTGAATGCCAAGCGCACTCAGTATTTCCTGACTCTTGTCAGGGTTTTCTTCGTTAGCGTCAATTGTTGCGTCTTTAGCCACATCTTCCCTCGCCTCCAATTCATTACTCATTTGGCTGTACACTTCGTCGCGCCTTTTGGACATAAATCACCCCCTTTCTATCTAGAGCATAGTACAAGCGCAACTTATTGCAAGCTGTTTTAAGTCATGAGTCTGACAAAATCATCAGCGATCTAGAAGGAGCCTGTTTTGAGTGGGCCAGCCGGTTCATAGGTGGCGATAATGACACCGGTCGAAGAGACTTTGGAATCAATAAGTTTGAATCCTTCGGCTTGGGTTCCTTCCGCAAACAAGCGCTTGCCCTCGCCCACTGTCACAGGGAACGTCCAAAGATGCAGGCGGTCGATTAGGTGGTGTTTGAGCAGAGTCTGAATGAGGTTGCCACTGCCGTGCACCCAGAGGTCTGGGCCGTCCATCTCTTTAAGCTTCTTGATCTCGGCTACCACATCGCCAGTGATACATGTCGAGTTATGCCACGAAGGCTCAAAGGCCGTATCTGATACAACATATTTTTTGGTGCTGTTGAAAGGGTTTGCAGCGCTTGCAATTTCTTTGTGATGCGGCCAGTACGCGGCAAAAATGTCGTAGGTTCGTTTGCCGAGGAGCAGCTCAAAAGGAATGCTCATAAATCCATCCATGACAGCGCCGCCTTTATCGTCCCAATAATTAACTGTCCAGCCGCCATAGGCAAAATCACCCGACTTATCTTCTTCGGGTCCTCCAGGCGCTTGAACGACTCCGTCCAGTGTCAGGAATTCAGTTACGATTATTTTTCTCATAATATTGTTCACCCCCTTCTCATTTGAGCTTAATACAAACCCAACTTTATGCAAGTCGTTTTTAGCCATGAGTCTGACAAATTATTTCAAGAAGTAACTTAACCCGCGGCTTAAGAGCATGTAGGCAAAGACAATGAATACCAGGGCAAGTATATAGCGGCTGTATTTGAGGACCACGCGATTGGCTTTGGATAAGACGCGTTCAGCAAACGCTGGGGTCAGCATGTACAAAAGCAAAGGCAAGCCAATCGGCATGATGAAAAAGCAGATGTTCACGAACGTCAAAATCAACTCAGTCAGCAAATCAAGATTTGAACCGCTTACTTCTTTGGTGGCTGCCAAACTAAAGAGGACTGAGTCAAAATTTGTGGCCGAGATCAGCAGACCAAGTAAAATCCATCTGAAAAAATGGCTTTTTGTGTCTTTTGAAGGTTTGAGTTTCCTGTCTTTGGGGAAAAGCACGTAAATGCCATAGACAGCGAACAGCGTGCCAAAGGCAGTGTCCACGATTGCGCTGGCCAATGTTTGGTGCGGGCCTTTGGGCGTCAGGTCCCCGAAATACAGACCAAGTAAAGCAATCGTGATGCCTACGATCAATGAGCCGATTAAAAAACCCAAGACTTTAAGCTTGGGATGGTTTTTGACTCCGAGCAAAAACAAAGTCAAGGCCAAGATGCCAGGGGCGCCTATCAAGACCGCGATATCAAGAGGTATGACTCTGATCAAAAGATCAAACATGGAATACGGCTATTTTACATGGAAAAAGAGGGGAGAGCAATTATATAAGATATAAAAAAGCCCGCCTTGTGGCAGGATTTTTTATGGCGGAGAGGGAGGGATTCGAACCCTCGATACCTTGCGGTATGCTTGCTTTCC
>CAZPAP010000031.1:0-13805 GCA_964584725.1 uncultured Gammaproteobacteria bacterium | reverse complement strand
CCTTTTGAGGGGATTTATCGTGCGCCACGCAATTCAACCATAACTGTCATGTGTTTTTGTTTCAATACCCGCCGCCGGAACCCCCAGAGCCTCCAGAACCGCCGGAACTTGATTCCATTGAACCTGAGCTATTTGAGTTATCGCTTGTTGTACCGGTCACTACCACGGTCCCAGCCATACCCGGATGGATGATGCAGTGGTAACTGAATGTGCCCGGAGAATTGAACGTATAGGTGTAGGATTGTCCAGGTTGCAGTACTCCTGAATCAAATATTCCCTGGTCGCTAGTTACAGTATGTGCAATCGAATCATTATTTGTCCAAGTGACTTGCGTACCCTGAACAACAGAGAGGTTTGAGGGTGAAAAGCCAGCAGACATGCTGACAATATTCACAGAAGTGACATATGGAGATGTCGAAGCCCCTGCGACATTCACGGTGCCTGTCATGCTCGGATGGATGCTGCAGTGGTAACTGAAGGTGCCGGAAGAATCGAACGTATAGGTGAACGACTGGCCAGGCTGGAGAATGTTGGAGCTGAAGGTGTCATTGTCGCTAGTCACTGTGTGTTCGATCGAATCATTGTTGGTCCAAGTGACTTGCGTGCCCTGGTTGACTGATATGCTGGACGGAGAAAATCCGGTCGTCATATTCACGATGCTGATCGCGGTTGTTCCAATCTGGGGCATACTGACGAAGTTCTCGTCTTCATAGACGTCGGTTATCTGCGTCAGGGCATTGTTTGGGTTGAAGTCAAAAGGAGAGGAGATCTCCGAGCCTATCCGATAGTCTGCTATCAGTTGGTCTGGGACGTCGTCCACATATTGCAGATTCCAATTCGTTCCATAGAGTTCGGAAGCCACGCTTTCGTTGGCAATGTGGCGCAAGACGCCGCCTGCATCAACTGCATAGACAGCAGGGTTGGAAGGGGTCTTCACCATCCGTATGCCAGGGCGGTATGTCACGTCTGCGCCCAGGCTGATCTGATTGAGCTGGTCGTCCGGAATCGTTTTCACGTTCAGGAAATTGCTGAACCAAGTGAAGTATGTTTCTTGGTTCGGGAAAGCATAGCGGATTCCGTTTGAGCCATAATAATAGACAGTGGGTGATGACCCTTTGATTATGTCTCCGGAATAAATCGGGACACTGGTTTGTGCGTAGCTCGCTGAGGGGATGAGCAGCCCTGCTACGCCGAGAAACATCAGGAAGCGTTTTAATAGTTGTGCCATATTTTTGTGGTAATAATGTTGTTTAAGTTGCGACGGACAAGCTATGCGTGGCGTATTGTCAGTATTTTCATCTAAACTCCTGCGATATGGGCTGTCAAGCGATTTTTTTCAATTAATCAGGCCATTGACAGAATCCACTGAATTGGTGTAAACCAAGCTCTTACTTTGCTCTTTGGTCAAACCGTGGCAATCCTCATGAAACGCGAAAAAGGAGGCGTGTGATGCAAACAAGGATCAAGGCCGTGTTCTATGATTTCGACGGAGTCCTGCAGGATTCCATGCCCGAGGAGTACAAGGGCTGCGCAGCAGTCTTCAAGGCCGCAGGTTTGGAGCCGCCAAGCCTGCAATGCTTCTGCAAAACTGCGTCAACGCTTACAGGGGGGTGTTTAAAGGGGCGCGGCGGGAACATGCCTTATGACGGGCTGTTGTGCATCTACTATGCGAACATCAACAAAAGGCTGCCAGCCTTGTTCCCCGGATTTGCTGAGGCCAGGGTCCGGTTCAAGCAGGCTGGCATGAAGCTCGGCGTGGTAAGCGCCTGCGACTGGCTCACTCTGCGCGACAATTTGGAAAGGCACGACCTTATCAAGTTTCTGGACGTGGCCCTTGGCGAGTCAGAGGACAAGACGAAGGGCATCCTCAAGGCCTGCGAAGAAAGCGAAGTCCTCCCAGAGCAAGCCCTATATGTCGGCGACCTCACCTCAGACATCCGCGACGGCAAGGCCGCGGGCGTGATGACGGTTGCTTTCATCGGTCCCGAAGGAGACTCATCGGTTTTCAATGGGATCAAACCGAATTTCAGGGTTATGTCTCACCATGCCCTAGCCAATATGCTGCTCGGTTTCTAGCCGCGACACTTGTCCGCGGTTTTTTTATCGCTGTGCTCTTGTCAGTTGTTAGTCGTCAGTTGTAACCTATCGCCATATGCCGCATATTCATGAGCTCATAGATTTTGTTGCTACGGGCTATATTGTCCATAATGACAAGGTACTGCTCATTTTTCATAAACAACTCAAACGCTGGTTGCCTATTGGCGGACATATTGAGCTAAACGAAGACCCTGAACAAGCGCTTTTTCGCGAGATACAAGAAGAATCGGGGATTAATCCGAATCAACTGACAGTTCTTTCGTCCAAACCAGATATTGCAAACGTTCCAATTACTAAATTATTGCATGTGCCTAATCGTTTGGATATCCATGAAATCACGGATACGCACAAACACGTTAACTTGGCCTATTACCTCAAATCATCTACAGATAAAATCCAATTAGCCCCAGATGAGCATGATGATATTCGTTGGATAGCGGAGAACGATTTGGATAGTTCGGATTTGAATCTTTTGCCGGCTGTAAAATATTATTGCAAAGAAGCGATCAGCAAGGCGAGGAATATCCCTCAAAAACAAATCACGATCGCGATCGGAATTGTTGAGCATGAAGGCCGCTTTTTGATTTTGCGCAGGTTGGACATCAATCCCATGTGGAATCACAAATGGGAATTCCCTGGCGGCAAGATTGAGTTTGGGGAAACTCCAGAGCAAGCTTGCGCGCGCGAGGTCAAAGAAGAGACCGGGCTTGATATCCACGATCTTGAATTGCTTGGTCTGCATACTGACTATTGGCATTTGCCGGATAAAGAAATCCAAGTCCAGCTTGTGATTTATCGTGCGGCTTATGCTGGGGGCGATATAATCTTGGATCCGAATGAAGATGATGAATACAAATGGGTGACATTGGACGAATACTTGGCCATGCAAGATCACCTCCACCCCAATATCAACCTGGTTAAAGCCTTATACGAGCCTTTTGTCCGGTCGCGAGTTGACAGTCTAACCTAGAAAAATGTCTAAGATTAAACAAAAAATGGCTAATTGTGGATTGTTTTTTGGTTTTTGGCTCAAGTAAGGCACGGATGCTAGGGTTGACCAGGATCGGATGAGGGGTCAAGATATATGTAGTCAAAATTTATGAAAAACAAGCTGGTGGGTTTTGTTTTTTTGTCTGTTTTCGCGCTTAGCGCATTTGTGATTCCAAAAGCAGCAGACGCCGCGACCAAACGCCCGTGCAAAAACGGTTTTTGTCCGGCGCTTGTTTCCATTACCAAGGGCGCAGATGAAAAGGAATTCGCAAATCCAGTAACGCGCTGCTTGACCAAGGAAATCACGGCCATGTATCAGAAAGCTTTGGCCCAATCCAAGAAAGATATTGCGGCAAAAGGTTTGGGACGGGAAAAAGCAGTCCAGACATATCAGGATAAACTTGATGTATCTTGGGATGCCATGCATGAACCATATTGCGGCTATGGAAGTTATGGTTTGGTAGCAGTCAAAAAATCTTTCCAAAAATCTCTGAACAACGCGCGTACGCAATTTTTGGACGGAGTGAAACTGTTGACACTCAAGTAGAGACCGATCCGGTCTCTTTTGTTATAATGTCAGCGCGAAAGGAGGGCAGAACATGTCCCTGTGCGCAGAGGATCGCGACGAAGTGACTCCCATCGCCACGCTGGTTGGTTTCAAAAGGCAGTACATGATCAGCTGGATCCAGATCTACCACGAGTTCTTCGAACAAGTGGGGCTCGATTTGTCTCCGGATATCATCGGCGCTGGAAGGACAGGGGGCACGTATGCTGCTTCCTGCAAGCTCTTTCAAGAAGTATCTCATGGGATACGGCGGCTGGATTGGTGCCCTGCAGGCGTAAGCCTGTATGGCAATTTGCATAGATTTTTTCTTGCGCAAGGCATGGACTTCTATGCAGACGATGATTTTATCCAGGGTCGTCTCCTCAACCTGATGACTCCAGAGGATGCGTGGCTCGTGATTTCTGAAAGCCGATATTTTCCATCAGCTCAGGAACACAAGGCCTCGGTCCACGACAGCGGAGTGTTTGATGATCTCAGGCTGCCCAATATGGTCCAGCTGGCCTATCTGATTGCGGCCATTGTCTTTCGCCACAAGAAGATCGCGGCTGCGAGCCTAGATCAGAAGCGCACGCTATTCATCAGGTCCTCAAGCTCCATTGGCCCCAACAATGTGCTGGCCACGTCCTATGTGCCTGGTATGGGCCTGTTTTTCAAGGCCTTTCCTATCGCGTATTCCGGGCCTGACTTGGTTACCATGGACGCCTTCGTTCTCCCATAGCCCACCTCTCGGGCTTTTTTTCTTGACTGTTTTCTACAAAAAAAGTACTATTTCGGCGTTCCGTAGTCTGGTCGGTACTCACTTGCGTCGGTACCCCTTCGGGGTTCCGCCGCTGCGTTCGTCAAGAATGTAGGTGCGAGCACTTCCATTCTTTCCTCACTTGCGTCGGTAGCTCAGCTGGTAGAGCAGGGGCCTCTTAAGCCCAAGGTCCCGGGTTCGAACCCCGGCCGACGCACCAAGCAAAAATCCCGAAAGGGATTTTTTGCTTTAGTCCAGAATCACATTTCAAGAAAAAGACCGGACAAGCGTCCGGACAGGAGAAATGGGGTCAACCGAATTTTTTGACTTCTTTGGCAAAAGCCCGAAGCTGATCTTCTGCGCCCTCAAAGCTATAGGCTGTGGCCGTTGGCGGTTCGGAGTAGATGTGGACGTTGTCGCTGCCAACAGTGAGCATCAGGTTGAGTATATGCGGCTTTTGCCGCACAGTGATTTGCGCGCTGAAAATCGTGCCTGCCCCGTTGCGTTTGGCAAAGTCGCTTGCTTCAGGAAAGAGCTCTGTACAGATTGTTTTGAAATCATCGAACTTGAAGTCCATGGCACCCTCCTTGCTTGGATTCGCCGCAAGTATCTCAAGCTTGATTGGGCGCGTCAAGAATAGCCTTTAGCCAGCCAGGCCAAGAACTCTTTTGTTGTCTTTGTATTTAAAATGTCTTTTTTGGTGGCCCAGCCGCGCCTGGCAATGGCCTCGCCCAAAGGAATGAATTCCAAATTCTCGGCTGAATGCGCATCAGTGTTGATCATGAGCTTGGCGCCAGCCTTGACCACAGCCCTGACCCAGCGGTCATTCAGATCCGACCGCTCTGGGAAAGAATTGATTTCTAAAGCCACATTGTTTTTCTTGGCAGTTGCGATTACCGCACGCATATCAAAATCAATGCCCTCGCGCTTGCCGATGAGCCGGCAGGTAGGATGGAAAAAGCAGTTTACATTCGGCTGTTCCATGGCCTTGATGATGCGCTTGGTCTGTTCTTCGCGCGACAAATGAAAATGCGAGTGCACGGAAATGCCCACAAAATCCAATTCCTTGCGCGCTGCAGCCGAAATATCCAGGCTCCCGTCTTTATGGATGTCGCACTCAATTCCTTTCAGGATTCTGAAGCCTTTGAACTTTTTGTTCAGCTTATCAATCTCTTTGCCTTGCTGTTTAAGCCGCTTCTCATCCAAGCCATTGATGAAAGCCATGGATTTTGAGTGGTCTGTCATGGCAATATAAGACCGGCCCAGCTTGATTGCGGCTTGAGCCATCTCTTCGATAGACAGGCTGCCGTCTGACCAAGTGGAGTGCATCTGCAGGTCTCCGCGCACAGAGCCATAAGGCAGGAGATTGGGGAGCTTGTGCTTTAAGGCCGCCTCAATCTCATCTTCTCCCACGCGAATCTCGGGTGCTGGTGTTTCCATGCCAAGTTTTCCGTATATTTCTTCTTCGGTTTTGCAAGCTACTAAGATCCCCCCTGCCCCCTTTGGCAAGGGGATGCGTACACTTTTAAGTCCTCTTGCCAAAGAGGATTTAGGAGATCTTCGCAGTCTGTATAGCCCGTATTCATTCAACGTATACCCCTTGGACAAAGCGAATTCGCGCAGCAGAACATTGTGGCGCTTGTCGCCTGTGAAATATTGCAATGTCGCGCCATACACTTCGTCCGGTACGACTCGAAGGTCCGCATCAATCCCGATCTTAAGCCTGACAGACGACCTAGTTTTGCCTTTTTCATGCACTGATTCAACCATGGGCAAAGACACGAACGCATCCATCACGCTTTTTGCATCTTTTGAAGTAGCAATCAAATCAATGTCGCCGACTGTTTCTTGTTTGCGGCGCAATGACCCGGCATATGTGCACCTTGCCACGCCTTTTATCCTGGAAAGTTGGCGCACCATCTCGTCAGCCACTGGCAGTACGTACCCAAGGAGCAAACGGCCGCCCGAGGCTTCCATTAAGCTGAGTTGGTTGGCGAGTTTAATTTCGCTTTTTTCGCCCCAGCGCGGGATGTCTTTGATCTTATGGGCTTTCAGCGCCTTTTTCAGATCGCTGATGTTTTTGACTTTCAGATGCTTGTACAAGTCCAGCATGTGCTTTGGCCCCAAGCCCTCGATCCTGGACAAGCCCCAGATATCAACCGGAAATTGTTTTTTCATTTGCTCGTATTCTTTGATTTTTCCGGTCCTGAAAAGCTCGTCAGCTTTTTCCGCAATGTTTTGCCCAATGCCAGGCAGCTCCTTTAAAGCCTTGATGCCGCCTTTGCGCCAAGCATCCTCAACCTCGTCGCCACGGGCTGTGACAGACTCAGCTGCCAGCTGATAAGCGCGCGGTTTAAAAGCCACGCCATGCATTTCATGGAAGTATGAGAATTCAAACAGCATCTTGGCCAGTGTTTGGGCTTTGGTCATGGCTAATATGATACATCAGCGGCCAGATAAGCTCCAAAAACAAAAAAGACCTGCGCTAGGTCTTTTTGATGCCCAAGGATAAGTATGGAACCATTGCCAGGCCAGTGATGACCCTGAAAATTTTAAGTATCCAATATGCAAAACGCTTAATGGATCCGGTTTTTCCCGAAGCATTTTCCGCATAGCCCTTGTACCACAAGTCTACTTCATCTTTTATGCCTTTATAGACAGGGCGCTGGAAACAGGCTGATTTTCCGGCTTGCAAGTCGTCCCTGATCCTCAGCGTCCAACCTCCGCGTATGCCGTTCCTGAGCATCACGAGCCAAGGTTCGTTCTGGCCGGTCCTTTTCGAAAAAACTTGTGCATACCAATGCGCGATAGAGTCAGGCAAGTAATTCAGCAAGGGCAAGCCGGTCGTATGAGTCTCGATCGGAAACCAGCGGTATGGGGTTTCATCCAAAAATAAATACCCGCCCGTATTCAGCATGGCCCAAAGCTGAGGCATGAGCGTCTTTCTTTCATCCGGCAAAAGATGCTCATAGACTGCGCTCAAGACAATGACATCGAATTTGCCCAAATCATTCGGCAACCTGTTCCCGCCCGGCGATTTTATGAACTCTGTATTCGTGAGTCTGTAGAAGTCTGCGCGTTCCCTGGCCACAGCTAGATTCTTTTCTTCCAGTTCAACGCCGATTATGGTGGATTGCGGAAACAGACGGGCCAAAAGCATGGTCGAAGCGCCTGCGCCGCAACCGAAATCCAGGATTTTTTTGTTTTTGAATTCTTTTGGATTGATTCGGCTCAGGATAGTCAGCTCCAAGTGCCTTCTGATGTAATTCGGGTCTTCGTCACGCAAGATCTCGTCGCACAAGTAAGCTTCGCTTTTTGCTCTCAGGATCGTGCCGATGAGCTGGTCAGAGTAGCTGGTGGTGCAGGTAGGGATGTGGACATACTGGCTCTTATCTTTTGAGATAACCGTCAGTTTGCGTTTTCCATTCTTCAAATCCTCCAAGCGGATTTCAGCATTAGGATTGGCCAGCGTTGTAGTCATAAGTCACCTGAATCATATTAGGATTTTCGGCTTGAGTCAATTAAAAACGACGCTGTTCAGAGCGTCGTGTTGCTTCAGAGCGAGAGAAATGTACTAGGGGCATGACCCTGCGCCGCTGACTGAGAGTGGCACCGTCGGCCGATATTTGCTGCTGTACTTGTCCCAGCAGACAAAAGTATTGGTCGTTACATTCATGCCTTGAGTGCAGATTTCAGCAAAACCAGCCTGAGCGTTCGTCGCCCCCTGAGGCCAGCTTCCTTCTTGGCCGTTGCAGGTGGTTTCGATGTAGGCATAACCTGACCAGTTGTCAGTGACAATGAGCGGCTGGCCCGGTGCGGACGTGTACTGCTTGCCCAAGCCCCAGGTTTTGGTGATGAG
Organism: uncultured Gammaproteobacteria bacterium; assembly: GCA_964584725.1. Lineage (GTDB taxonomy): Bacteria > Patescibacteriota > Patescibacteriia > 2-12-FULL-60-25 > 2-12-FULL-60-25 > MWCR01. The sequence continues at coordinate 5,558 of CAZPAP010000031.1, read as the reverse complement.
CGAGGGGCAAGAGTTCAGGAGCGTTGGCCCAGGCGTGATCCGCATACCATTGGCCGGACAATTATTAGCCGTCGCGCACACATTGCCATCGTCGATCGTGCCATCGCAGTCATTATCCTTGCCGTCGCAAGTTTCGGCTGCGCCGTCGTATGACTGTTCCAGCACAGTCCAGGTGCCATTACTGCAAAGCCGTTTGCCGGCCCGGCATTCGCCAAGCAGGCTACCTCCTCCGAAAGATTGGGTAGTGCCATTCGGCACGCCATCGCAGGAATTGTTGGCTGGTGGAGGAGGGTTGTAGCTTGCGCCGAGGTCGCCTTCGCAGCTAAGCTTGTCGCTTCGCGGCGTCATGAGGTTGGCCTTACCCGATATGCAGGCCTTCCAACCGCTCACACTGCTTTCGTGGCCATAAGTATTCCCAACGTAGTAGTCCAATCCAAGTTCGACCTTGGCATCGCCAGTCGTGCTGATGGTGGCTTGCAGCACGATTTCGCGGCACCCTGCGGCTGATCCGCCATTGCCCAAATGTAGCAGGTAGGGGTTGTTGGGTACGACATAGGTGGTGTTGCCAGCAGGCACAACAGAAACTTGATTCGGGGGGTTATACCACGTGTTGCGCCAATAGTGCCCAGCCCAAGTAATGGTCTGTTCGCCTTTGATCGTGCCACCGGCCGGGCTCACGGTTCCATCTTGGTGGACGCAGTAAGCAGAGAGCGAGTGGATGGTCACAGTCGAGTTCGGCTGATCAGCCGTGACTTGCAGCCAGGCGCGGTACTGATCCTCGTTGGCGCGCTTCCCTTCGGAGAAGCTGCAGACGGCATCTGATGCGTCGTGCGTAAGCAACTCTTGCGGCGGCGTGACCTGGCCGCAGGTCCCGTTTTTCTCTGTGGTGTTTTTGACACAATCAAAATCCACGGAGCTGTTGTTGAGACCGGCGCATCCGCCATTCAGGCAGCCGACGGTGCCGCCTACAACGCATTTCAGATATGGGGCGCACTGGGCGTCGCCAGAACAGTTGTTGGTCATCATCGTCTGATTGGACCAGTTGATCTTGCCCTCTTCTTTTTCTTCGATGGTGTTGATGCCGCATGCGGCAATAGTCACCAGGGCCAAATACATGCAAACAATCCTCAAAGAACCCATGACGCACCTCTTTCAATGGAAATGAACCTTGACCTGCCTTGGCAGATCACCGGGAAGAACATCATCCCGATGAATCATGATAAGCATATTTCCCCATTTTGGTCAATGCCTCCGAGCTAAAAAAGACCTCAAAGGTCTATTCTTGAATATCATGCAAACTTGGTGCCGCGGGAGGGGGTCGAACCCTCATGACCTTGCGGACGCAGGATTTTGAGTCCTGTGCGTCTACCAGTTCCGCCACCGCGGCCCCAATTTTGCACAATGCTGCCTGTTTACCGAACGCGCTTATATTAAGGGATTTTAATTGGCTTGGCAAGGGCGTATTGCCTTACGGCCCGTGGTCAATTATACTTTGGAGCATTATATGCGTATATCCAAGTTGATCTCCAAGCCTGAAAAACAGGCGCCTGCTGACACTGATTCCATAAACGCCAAACTGCTGCTGCAGGCCAATTATGTGCGCATGGAAATGGCTGGCGTTTATTCCTGGCTGCCTTTGGGTCTGCGGGTCTTGAACAAGGTCCAAAACATCATCAGGCAAGAGCTGGATGCCATTGGCGGGCAAGAGATTTTGATGCCAGCGCTCCAACCCAAGGAAAATTGGGAAACATCTGGCCGCTGGAACACAGTGGATGTTTTGTTCAAAGTCCCGTCGCAGACTGGCCGCGAATACGCCTTGGGCCCCACGCACGAGGAGATCGTCACACCACTAGTCGGCAGCTATATCCATTCGTACAAAGATTTGCCGGTCAGCGTCTATCAGATCCAGACCAAGTACCGCGATGAGTTGCGCGCCAAGTCCGGCATTTTGCGCGGACGCGAGTTTGGCATGAAAGACATGTACTCGTTCCATGCGGACCGCGAGGATTTCGAGAAATACTACGAGCTGGTCAAGCGAACATATCTCAAGATTTTTACGCGCCTGGGTCTGGACGCTAAAGTCGTGGAAGCATCCGGCGGATCATTCACCAAAAAGTATTCGCATGAGTTCCAGGTCATCACGCCAGCCGGGGAGGATAAGATCATCGCGTGCGAGGCTTGCACTTTTGCCCAGAATTCGGAAATCTCAGAATATAAAGAAGGCGACAAGTGCCCGAACTGCGGAAAAAAACTGAAGGATGTCAAAGGCATTGAAATCGCGAATATTTTTGACTTGGGCGGCAAGTTCACGGACGCATTCAAAGTCAATTATACTGATGCCGAGGGCAAACAAAACCCCGTGGTCATGGGCTGCTATGGAATCGGGACCACGCGCTTGGTCGGCGCCATCACAGAGGTGCACAATGATGCCAAGGGTTTGAGCTGGCCGCTTTCGGTTGCGCCTTTTCACGTCCATCTTGTCTCGCTCAATGCCAAAGGCGCTGATGAAGTCGCCAGGGTCTATGATGCGGCCGAAGCTTTGTACAATGATTTGCTGGATCAGGGCATTGAAGTCATCTGGGACGACCGCGAAGGCCTGTCTGCGGGCGAAAAGTTCTCGACTGCTGATTTGCTGGGCATACCTTTGCGCCTCGTAGTCTCAACCAAAACACTTGATCAAAACAGCATTGAATTCAAACAGAGAAACAGCGACGAAAACGAGCTGATCCAGATGGACAACGTCATTGATAGCATCAAGGAATTCACCGGAAATAAGTAACAAGTTTAAAGTTAAAAGTTACAAGAGTGTTCAAGTAAATTAAGTTACTCTTGTAACTTGTCACTTGATACTTGTCATAGCGGTTTCACCATATAAGTATCCTGTACTTCATAACCCAGTGTCTTGTAGTACTCGCGAACTCCAATGCCGGAGATGACAGCCATTTTTTCGTAGCCTTCGCGCTTGGCAATGTCCTCGGCTGTCTGCATCAGCAATCTGCCATAGCCTTTGTGCTGTGAGGCTTCTTGATTGTACTGGTTGATATTGAGGGCAGTGCCATAGGTATGCAGTTCGCGGATAATGGCCGCGCCGCGCAAAATCGGAAAAGCCTCAAAGATCCCCCAAGATTCTTGATCATGAGACGGTAACCGCAGCCTGCAAAATCCGAATACTGCGCTCCTGTCCTCATTTTCGACTGATAAAAAGACTTCTGTGCCGCCCGCATTCTCGTATCTTTCTTCAAAAATTTGGGTTTTGTCGTTTGTGTGGTCGCCTGGCACATGCCCGACTTCGCGGCAACGTAAACACTGGCATTTGATCCCGCGCTTTTTCATTTCCGCATCCAAAAGTTCGCGCAAATTTGATTGCTTGTTGCCGAATGCGATGGATGGAGTCGGGAAATCGCGGATCATGCGCGAAACACGGCAATATCTGGGCAGCATGGTCTGCATCTTGATGAGCAACTCGAACAGATCACTTCCTTCCAAGGGCTTGAAATCACCGCGCTCAGTCCAGCCGGCCAATTCTGAGTTGGGCAAGACCACGCACGGATAAAGTTTGATCATGTCAGGGCAAAAGCGGGGATCATTGAACAAAAGCGCGAACGAATCCAAATCATCTTGGATGCTTGCGTCAGGCTGGCCAGGCAAAATATGGACATCGACTTTAAGGCCGGCGGCTTTAAGTAAAGCAATCGCCTCAGCAGCTTGCTCAACAGTGTGTCCGCGTTTGGTATATGCCAAAACGCGGTCATTCAGGATTTGCAGGCCGAGTTCCACGCGCGTACAGCCCAGCTTGCGCAAATGGATCACTTCTTTGGGCTTGATCCAATCCGGTCGCGTCTCAATCGTTAATCCAATAATTCGATACTCAGCCGTCTCATTAATTTTTTGAGCTGTTTCGAGCTCTCCTTCTCCTGCTTCTGTGCCTGCCCGCAACGCTCTCGCTTGCGAGGCGGGCGGGGGAGAGGGGTTGGGGGTGAGGGCGTTTGCCGCTTCAAAACATCTGGTTATAAACCACTCGCGATAATCCTGAGTGTACGCAGACCAAGTCCCGCCTTTTATGATCAGCTCTATCTTATTCGCTTGATGTCCGTTGAGTTCCAAGGCCCGGACTCTTTGTTTGACCTGCTCATAAGGATCAAATTGCAGGCCTAAAGCTCTAGCAGCGGCTGGTTCATTCGATAAATAGCTTTTGGGCATGCGCTCCTCTGTGGGGCAATAGACACAGCGTCCAGGGCAGGGAAAGGGTTTGGTGAGCACAGTGATGGGCGCCACTCCGCTATTAGTCCTGATATCTTTTACGCGCAAAATCTTTTCCAAAGCTTCGTTTTTTAGGCCAAGCTCGCGATAAGCCTCCCAATACTGGATTGCAGTCGGAAAAGCATAGTTTGTGTGCTTAAGCTGCTTTCTGACGGCCTTGGCCAAATCAGCCCTTTGAGGGCACTCCAAAAGCGCCAGAGAAAGCAAAATGTCCTTGGCTACTTGGATTGGAGGCGTGATTAAGCTCATATTTGGCACAAGTATCAAGTGAAAAGTTTCAAGAGCATTCAAGCGGCTTAAGTCACTCTTGTAACTTGAAACTTGTAACTTGTCAGTATAGTATTAGGCGTATGATGATGGAAAACGAGACAAGGCGCAAGCTTGAGCAGGAAGTGGCGGATTTTTATGAGGCTCAAGGCAAGAATTTCAGCCAAACCAGGCAGGCGAACTGGCCGATTTTTAAATTGCTGGAGCGCGAGCTAAAACCTGGTAGTACTGTGGTGGATGTGGGTTGCGGCAATGGCCGTTTGCTTAACGCCTTGTCGCCAGGCATTAATTACATTGGCCTTGAGCCGTCCAGTTCATTATTGGCTGAAGCGCGAAAAAAGTTCAGCCACCGCTCAGCTGCTGTATTCAGGCCCGGGAGCTTGCCCAAACTGGATCTGCCTGATGAATCAGCCGATGCAGTTGTCAGTATTGCTGTTTTGCATCACATCCCGAGCCAAAAGCAGCGCCTAGCCGCGCTCGCCGAAATCCTGCGGATTCTTAAGCCAGGCGGCATACTTATTTGTTCAGTCTGGAATTTGCGCGCCTCAAGATTTTTTAATTTCAATACGCTTTTACATGCCTGGCTTAGGGGCACGAATGTGCCTCGCGGCGAGCGCGGCGATCTGTATATGCCGTGGAAAATGCAGGGCGCAGATGCCAAACGCTATGTACATGCCTTCACCTTAAAAGAATGGAAAGAGCTTTTTGATCTCAAAAAATGGAACATCCAAGAAATCGGGCCATACGATAATCTAGGCTGGTGCAGGTTGTTGTCCGGCAGGAATCTGGTCGCAGTCTGCAAGAAGAAATAAAAAAACCCGGCCTTGCGGCCGGATTTTTTAAATTACATTTTTATTACACTGCGGCTGCGACAACTGGAGCAACCGGCGGCTGATTTTGCTTCAAAGCATCTTTCAAGCTCTTGCCTGCCTTGAACTTTGGCACGCGGACCGGAGGAATTTGGATCTTCTCAGTCGGCCTCTGTGGGTTCACGCCAGTCCGGCCTGCGCGGGTCTTAGCCATAAATTGGC
>CAZPAP010000030.1:0-13922 GCA_964584725.1 uncultured Gammaproteobacteria bacterium | reverse complement strand
AGAACAAAAGCCGGTATTTTTGTTATTTTGCTGGGGCTGGTGGCTCTCGGAGCTGGCTGTAATTGGGGCAAAACAGTAATTGCAAATATCACTGGTTCAAGCCAGCCGGCTGGCCCGCGTTTAGCCTCATTTGATGGCTTGAGCCCAGCAGATGCTTCCAAGAACATTAACTTCGTGCCAGGCAGCCAGGTTGAGATGCGGCAGACATATTTGGGCTTAGGCGCAAAATTGGCTGACAAACTTTCTGGCGACAACAAAGACGGCGTAAGGATCATTACGATCGAAAGGTTCGCGCCCATGAAAGTGGCTAACATCAAATGGAAGCTGAGCCGCTCTGTAGAAACCGCTGCTTCCATAAACGCGCGCAGCAAAGGCACTGCATCCGAACCTGTGACCGAAATGCAGACAGTCGCCGGCGGCCTGGAAAATGTTGACCTTACAGCAACACACAAGCTTTATCCTCCGGCTTATTGGCCGACTGAATCCATCCCGGCCAAAAGCACGAGCGCCATTTGGGTCTCCAACGAAGTTTTTGAGGAGCTGACACGGACAAAAACAGCCACAGTCTATTTCGGCATCACGGATCAGTTCTTGTTCGGTGCGCTGAATACTGCGAAACAATTTTCAAACGCAATCGATGCGCTTAATGGGGAAGCGAAAAAGATAGGGAATAGGACAGATGTGGATCTGACCCAGGCTGATGCTGAATTGGCTGAGTGGCCTTTGAATGTGAACGGCAAAGACATCAAGGTGCAGGTGATCAAGGCCAGGAATTGGTTTGGCGAAATCGTGATCTTGAACAATCCGCAGAATCCTTTGATATTGAAAATGACCTTCAATCCTTTGACCAAAGGCGTGTTGGATGCTGTGGCAGGCGACGGTTTTCTGCAGACCCTCTTAGGCTACGAAATCACCAGGCTGGATAACGTGCAATAAAAACTAAGCTGCGCGCCTGGTCGATGACCTGCGCAAACGGATGCCAGGGAAATAAAGTTTTGAATAGAAATAAACAAGCAAAGCCTCAAGTTTGTCCGTGGTCTCGTGGATTTTTTTGGCTTGCGCGCTGCTTTGGGCCAATTCATCCAGGTTAGCGATCAATTCTTCCAGATAGCGCAGATCCTGCTCTTGGATTTGGCCATTGATTGCGCGCAACAGGTTTGACCAGCTGTCCAAGGACTGTTTGAAGTTTTCAGTGTCATCGCCGGCAATCTCAAGAGCCCGAATTTCGTTGTTTATCATGGTCAAACGCTCGGCAACAACCATGATTAGGTCTTCGGGCGCGGCCAGCTTGATCCTTTTAGGCAAAACCGGGAACTTTGGCTTGAGAATGGCCGTGGCCAAGCACTTCCTGATTCCAGGTTTTTGGTCTTCGGATTGCACGAGCGCCTTTAAAAGCGAGGATTTGATCTTCGGGTCAGTCCAAGTCGAGGCATCAAAAGAGTTTTCTGGCTGGATATTGATAAGATCCAAGTACTTGGAAACAGGGACGGGCGAAGGATAGTCTGGAAGTTCTTTCAGGACCTGCTCAATCGCTTCATTTCTTTTTACTTCAGCAAAACTTTCTCTCATATCAAGCAGCGCCGAAGTTTTCTTGCCAGCGCGCATCAACTTTGACGTCCAAACTTAAATGAACGGAGACATTGAGTGCGCCCTCCAGCTCTTTGCGGGCCATGATGCCGATGCGTTTTATCATCGAAGCGCCTGCGCCGATTATCATGCGCTTGTACCTGTCGTTGGTGGTGAAAACCACTGCATCAATGAAGCGTCCGCCATTGGCCCTGATCTTCACGTCCTCAACCACGACCTTGACTGTGTAGGGGAGCTCTTGTTCCAAAGCCAAGAAAACTTTTTCGCGGATGACTTCCTCGATCCACTGCTGATGGCCAAGGTCTGTAATCTGCAAGTCAGGATAATATTTTTCGCCTTCAGGCAAAACCTCAAACAGCGCGTCAACCAATCTATTCAGATTTTTTCCTTTTACAGCGGAGACCTCGATGGTCTTCAATTGATCGATGCTGATTTGGCGGAGCTCCCTTAAAGCCGGCAGATCTTTGGGCGGAGTATCGATTTTATTGATTACGAGAATGACGGGCAAGTTTGCGGCCCGGACTAGTTTTTGGATCATCTCCTCTTCTTTGCCTGGCAAACGAGTCGGGTCAACAATATAGACAATGGCATCAATGCCATTGAGCGATTCTTTGACTGATTGGTTAAGCCTTTTGGACAGCGCGTCTTTGCGGCCCAAAAACACGCCCGGCGTGTCCACGAACACGATTTGCCCGCGTTTGTCATGCAAAATGCCGCGCACTGGCAAGCGCGTGGTCTGCGGCTTAGGGGTCACAATCGCGATTTTCGTGCCAATCAAAGCATTCAGCAAAGTTGATTTGCCTACGTTGGATCGGCCGGCAAGCACCACAAATCCGGATTTCATGCGTCTATTATATACTTTTTCAGCTTATTTACCAATTCCTCTCCTTTTCAAGGAGAGGCTAGGTGAGGTTAGGCGCTTGCAGGTAGAATCGCCTCAATACTTTTGAGTACGTCCTCAATATTTTGTTGCACTTGTTGATTGGTGAACCTGATTATTTTTATTCCCAATTTTTCTATTATTTCACTTCGCATCTGATCGTACGCTAATGCCTTAGGATCAAAATGGCTATCGCCATCAATCTCGATTACTAATTTTGCATGCGGACAGTAAAAATCAACTATAAAATTATCGATTCCGTATTGACGGCGGAATTTATAATCATTAAAACGGCCAGCTCTGAGGTAGCTCCAGATTAAAGCTTCTGCAGGGGTTTGTTTTTGACGAAGCTCTCGACGACAGTCAGTCCGATCCGGTCGATTGTAAATTAGAGTCATTATAAAATTGTATCACACCTCTCCTAACCTCTCCTCATTAAGGAGAGGGAGGTATATTCAGTCTTTCCATCCTCAAAACAACCTCCACGTGCGGCGTGTTCGGGAACAAGTCGATCGGCGTGATGGAAACGACCTTGAAGCTCTTGAGCAGGTCTGGCAGTTCGTTCTCCAGGCGATGGTAATTGCAGCTGACATAGATCAATGTCTCTGGGTTCATGCTGCACAAAGCTTTGATGACGCGAGGATGCAGGCCAGAGCGCGGCGGATCGATTATGACTGCATCGGCCGGCCGATTCACCCACGACAGATCTTCGGCTTTGCCTGCCATGAACTCACATTGATCCTGCACTTTGTTGAGGATCGCGTTTTCTTTGGCCAGTTCAACAGCCGGTTCATCCAGTTCAAAGCCAAAGACTTTAAGGCCAGGATTTGATTTTGCCGCGGCAATGCCAAAAAAACCTAGACCGCAGTACATGTCCATTAAATTTTTAATTTTTAATTTTGGATTTTTGATTGCATTAAGTACGGTTTGTTGCAGAACAGCGGCCATCTTCGTATTGGTCTGGAAAAAGGAATTGGGATGGATTTTATAGGTTATGCCATTCACTTCTTCCACAAGGAAGAGATCGCCTTTCAAGACTTCAAATTCTTGGGCCAATGAAATATCAGTCGGTTTGTTCTGTTGGCCGAGCAATAGAGTCGTCGCGCTTGGTGCGAGTTTATCGATCAACCACTGTCTTGCTTCTGGCGTGATCTTTGTCTTATCAAATATCACGATGTTGACCATGCGTTGGTTCGTGTTTTTGCCTTCGCGGATCACGACATAGCGCACATCGCCCACATGGAACTTGGCATCCCAGGGCGTGAGGCTGAATTGCTTCATCCAGTCGCGGACCAGCTGGAGAATGGGTCCGACATGTGAGCCGAGCAATGGACAATCAATAATGTTCAGATATTTGTTCCACGCACCGTATTCCTTGAGCCCGACCTCGCTGTTCCAACCCACGCAATAATCCATGCGATTGCGATAACCCCAAACTTCTTGCGCTGGAACAATGCTCTGCACAGCGTCTTGGAGCTTGAGTTTGGAAAAAAGGCGTTTAACACCATCTTCTTTTTCTTTGAGCTGGGCTGTGTAATCTAAATTTTGCCATAAGCAGCCGCCGCAGATTCCAGCATGCGGGCAAGTGGGCTCTATCCTATCCGGGCTTGGTTTAGTGATGCTTTCAATGCGGCAGATTTTTATGCCTTGGTCGCGCTTAACGAATATAGCATCAAGCTCATCGCCTTTGCAGGCAAAAGGCACGGCAATAGGGCGCCATTCGCCTGGCACTATTTCGGCTTGGGCAATGCCCTTGCCATGGTCGTCATAACCATCTATTTTCAGTTTGAGTTTATGGCCGTATTTCATGTGGCAACATGTTAGCGCAGGCAGAGGAATCTGTCATTAAATAAAAGGATCCTGAAGTTGTCAGGATCGTTGGGTTCGCCCCGAGATGATGGAGCGGAAAGATTGGGAAAGGCCAGATGACTTGGACCGGGTCGTTTCGAGCTTGATGTAGCTCGAGTATTTTCCGAACTGGTCGATGACGCGCAGCTTGTCGTCTGTGCCTGAGGCCAAGATGAGATAGCGCTTGCCAGCTCCGTCACGCCACAAGGGAACATCGCATAGGGCCGCGAGTGCGACCTGACGATCAGTTTCCGTGTCATTGAGCAGCTCGTTGTCAAACTTGCCGAAGCAGGCAGCTGTCTTGTGGAAGCTTGGGTCAAGGTTGAGGTCAACGTACAAGATCCAAGGCGCAACATTCAACTCAGGGAATGCGTCGCAGATTTGGTTGCGCATCTCCAGGGTTGCGCCAAGCGGACAGGTTCGCGTCATGGCCACGATGATCGGAGATTGGAAGAGGTAGACCTCGTCTTCTCCCGGTCGATTTAGCCTTGAAAGGTACGTAATGGTTTGTTCTTTTGTGCCGAAATCTTGACCTAGGACTCTTCTGACATCAGCCCCGCAATAGACGAGCAGTTCCTCGCATTTGGCACGCGATTTGTGGTCGGCTACGGGCCCCTGCGGAAGGATTACTACTTTATTGGGCTCCATGGCCAACTCCTTGTTGTTGGTCAAACCATTTTGACCCACACGTCTTACCTCAGTTGCGCATAAATGTCAATCCCTGACCAGGCTTAAAAAACGCCTTGAAAATTTGTTATTTTACCTATAACATGAGCGCCATGGCCCAATTGCAGATAATCGTCCACAACATCCGCTCGGCCGAGAACGTGGGGTCTATTTTGAGGACAGCTGATTCTTTGGGAGCCTCAGGCGTCTGGCTGACTGGCTATTCGCCGGGAATCGATCATCCAAAGGTCAAAAAGACGGCTTTGGGCGCTGAGAAATCAATGGCCATAAAGTCTGAGACAGATGTCATTAAAGTGATCGATGGGCTTAAGAAAAAAGGTTGCAAGATCATCGGCCTGGAACTTGATCCTAAAGCCGAGCCTCTGGCGTCTTACAAGACAAAAGCCAGCGACAAGATCGCCCTGCTCTTAGGCAATGAAGTGGATGGGATACCATCGTACTTGAGGGAGTTGTGTGATGACTTGGTTTTCATCGAGCAAAAAGGAGTGAAAGAATCCATGAACGTGTCAGTCGCGACCGGTATCGCTTGCTGGCATCTTCTGCTAAAATAATTTTATATGCCTTTATTGTCCATCGTGATCCCAGCGCGGAACGAAGAAAAAAATCTTCCGGTTCTTTTGGATAGCATCAAGATGCAGGATTTTAATGACTACGAAGTCATCGTGGCAGATGCCGAGTCAACGGACAAGACGCGCGAGATCGCTGAAGCATTCGGCGCCAGGATCGTGCCTGGAGGAACGCCTGGGCCAGGGCCTGGAAGGAACAAAGGCGCAAAGGCAGCGCTCGGCCAAGTCGTGCTTTTTTTGGATGCGGATGTGGTTTTAGGGAGTCATAAATTCTTGTCAGAAAATCTAGCGGAAATGGAGCGCAAGCAGGCGAGCGTGGCAACGGTTAAGGTCAAAGCCATCAGCAAGAACCCGATAGACCATGCTTTGCATGAAGTCTATAACGCTTTTACGATCGCTACAGAGCGCATTCGGCCGCACGCCCCAGGGTTTTGTATTTTTGCGAAAAAAGCAGTCCATGACGAGATCGGTGGATTTGACGATAGAGTGGTTTTTGCCGAAGACCATGATTATGTCCAGCGTGCGGAAAAAGCCGGATATCGATTCAGGATTTTACGTTCGCATCCGATTTTGGTTTCTGTCCGGCGCTTGGAAAAAGACGGGCGCTTGAGCACGGCCATCAAATATATGATGGGTGAAGTCCAGATGATAGTTAAGGGCCCGATCAAGAAAATGCCGACTGGCTATACCATGGGCGGGGATGCTTTTGATAAAGATAAACATGAATAACCAATTGTCATCTTGAGCGAAATGAGTCCTACGAATGAAGTCGAAAGATCTGGTTTGATCTGTGACACGGAACGGTCCAGATCCTTCGACTCCGTCCAACTCCGCTCAGGATGACAAGAGAACTATGTTAGATTTCTTGAAAAGATTTTGGAATAAAGAAACATCCAATGTCACGGCCGCGGCCCTGGTGATCGGTTTTGCGTCTTTGGCTTCGCGTTTGGTGGGCATGCTGCGCGACAGGCTATTAGCCTCCACTTTCGGCGCAGGCGATTTGTTGGATGCTTATTACGCGGCTTTCCGCTTGCCTGATCTTTTTTATCAATTGATAGTTTTGGGTGCGCTGTCAGCCGGGTTCATCCCCGTGTTCGCCGAATACTTGGAGCGCCGCGGCCATGACGAAGCTTGGAAGCTGGCTGAAAAAGTTTTTTCGACTATCCTCGTGATTTTGGTTTTGGCTTGCGGAGCTTTGGCTTTGACCTCAAGTTTCTTCGTTCCCCAAACAGTCCCAGGGTTCACGGGCGAAAAACTGGCATTGACTGTCACGCTCACGCGCATCCTGCTGATCTCGACTGTCACGCTCGGCTTGTCAGCCGTAATGGGCGGCGTGCTCCAGGCTACACGCAGGTTTGTGGCGTTTTCCTTGGCGCCAGTGCTGTACAACATAGGAATCATCATTGGCATTATTTTTCTGGCGCCTAAATTCGGAGTCATGGGCGTGGCTTGGGGAGTTGCCATCGGAGCTTTCATGCATTTTATAGTGCAAGCTATTGTGGCAGTGCCAATGGGCTTCAAACGGTTGCGCTGGCCGAGTTTTGGCGATCCTGGAGTGCGCCGCATTTTGGCGCTCATGATCCCGCGCATCACTGGTTTGGCTGCAGCTCAAATCAACTTGGTGATCTTGCTTGCTTTCGCATCCTCTTTGGAATCCGGATCAGTCGCAGTATTTAATTTGGCCAACAATCTCCAGTATGTGCCGATCGGGCTGATTGGTATTTCGTTTGCCGTGGCTGCTTTCCCGACTTTTTCACAGTTGGCAGCCAACAAAGACCTGGAGAATTTCAAAGCTTCGTTTTTGGCCACTGCCCGCAAGATATTGTTTTTGATAATCCCGGCTACGGCCTTGATGTTGTTGTTGCGCATCCAAATAATCCGCATTGTGCTCGGATCCGGGCAGTTTGATTGGTCAGCGACAATCAGGACAGCTGATGTGCTCTCTATTTTTGTCTTGTCTTTGGCCGCGCAATCCATGATTCCGTTGTTGGCGCGCGCTTTTTATGCTTTGCAGGATACGAAAACGCCGCTCTACATTGCTTTGGTCGCTTTGGCTGTGAACGCGACTTTAGCTTATTTTTTGCGCCAGCAGATCGGCATTGCCGGGTTAGCCGTGGCCTTTACAGTCGATTCATTTATCCAGGCCGGGCTGTTGTGGCTGTTCTTGCGCAAACGCTTTGGCCATTTATCCGGCAAGGAACTCGGCATCTCAATCAGCAAAACAGTCCTGGCTTCAATCGCCTTGTTCGGTTTTGGCTGGCTGGCCCGCCAATATGTGGGCACGATTTTTCCGCTCAGGACTTTTTGGCAGGTTGCTTTGCAGGCGGGTGCAGCCATCATTGTCGGCGGCGCAGCCTTTTGCGGCTTAGCCTTATTGCTCGGCGTGCAGGAATTCTCTGAGTTTATCCAAGCCGCAAAATCAAAAATCTACAAGCGCATCAAAGTGGGGGAGGGCGCAGAGGGCGCACGGGGAGTCTAGACGTCCCCTCCTAGAGTAGGAGGGGGTAGGGGTGGTATAATCGCCTGGTATGAAAAAATCTTTTTTGATATTAGGTTTGTTGGGTTTGGTGTCTTTGAGTGTTTATGGCTGGGGTTGCGCTAAAAAGCCAGCCTTCCAGGCACCAGCGAACCAGGTCCAGGGGTCTGAGACAAGCACAAAGCCGACTGACACAGCAATTGTCGAGCCAACGCCTTTGGCTTATTTGCTTTTGACTCAAGGCGCTGTCGTAAATGTTTTTCGCGGGGACCAGCAGACCAAGGGCATGAATGAAATGGAATTATATGCTGGCGACGAGGTCCAGGTCGCATCTGGCGAAGCCAGGCTTTTGTATCCTGATACAGGCATGACAGTTTTGTTGGCTGGCACGAAAATTTTGCTCGTGCCCAAAGGCAATCCACAAGCTGGCGGTTTAGGCTTGGACATCTGGCTTGAGGCTGGAAAAGTTTGGACCAGGTTGGAACGCTTGCTTGGTTCGGATGAAAGTTTTTCCGTGACTGGCAGCAATGTGGTGGCCACAGTCCGGGGTACAGCCTTTAGCATGGCGCTTGAAAAAGGTTTGGTAGATGTTGAAGTGGCGCACAATCAAGTTGATGTAACGAGTTTAGTCACGCTCAACGTTGGCAGTACGATTTCCACTTCAGTCACGCTCGCAGCTGGCAATGGCATCAAACTGGATCCAGATCAGTTGACCAAGATGGCTGATATAAAAACCATAATGCAGAAAAATATCAGGACGCTTACGCCAATTGAAACAGCAGATTTGGGTTATCGCTTTGGCTTGATGAAGATTGATGCGTCGTTGCTCAAAAAGCCTTCAGTCCCTGTCCGCTGGAGCGCACCCATCAACTTGGACAAGCTTCGCAATATCCTCTCGACTTCAACCTTGAGCCGCTGGATGTCTTATGCTGAATGGATGATCCAAAACCAGACCCTCTTGCGCTCTGCAGAAACGCAGTTGCAAGCCAATCCTGTCCCTGTGCGCTTTGTTGCGCCGCTGATTGACGTCAATCTTTTGAATGTGACTCCGACGACCACGCCCAAGACCAGGGGGCCGTCAGCGTAAGGCTTTAAAGGTTATTGAGTCGTTTTTGCTCAGCTGAGCTTGATTTTTAAGTGTTTTTCAGGCAAAGTTCTCCCTACAGTATGAATCAGGATTTACTCAGAAATTTTTGTATCATCGCGCATATAGACCATGGAAAGTCCACTTTGTCGGACCGTCTTTTGGAAATCACGGGTACGGTTGAGAAGCGCAGGATGAAAGAACAGCTGCTGGATACTATGGATTTGGAACGCGAGCGTGGAATTACCATCAAGCTCCAGCCAGCGCGCATGTCTTACACTGCCAAAGACGGAGTCAAATACCAACTGAATCTGATCGATACTCCTGGGCACGTGGATTTTAATTATGAAGTTTCGCGTTCACTGGCCGCTGTTGAAGGCGCAGTTTTGCTGGTTGATTCAACTCAAGGCGTGCAAGCCCAGACAATCGCGAATCTGTATTTGGCCATTGAACAGGATTTGACCATCATCCCGGTCCTGAACAAGATCGATTTGCCCAACTCAGAGGTTGAACGCCGCGCCGAAGAGCTCATGAACTTGATTGGTTGCAAGCGCGAAGAGATTTTGTCAGTGTCAGGCAAAACAGGCGAAGGCGTGGACAAGCTTTTGGAAAGGATTGTGCGCGATGTGCCGCCGCCCAGAGGCAAGGTAAATGACCCGTTCCGCGCTTTGATTTTCGATTCAAAGTACGATGAGTACAAAGGCGTGGTCGCATATGTGCGCGTGGTGGACGGCAAAATCGTAAAGAATGATCCCTTGCGGCTCATGGCCACCAAATCCAATGGCCAGGCGCTTGAAGTTGGGTTTTTGCGGCCTGAATATGTTGAAACAGAATTTTTGGAAGTAGGGGAGATTGGTTATATCGTTTCAGGCTTGAAAGACATTGAAGCTGTGCGCGTTGGCGATACTATCGTGCTCCAGCGCGACATGCAGGAAGACAGCCCGAAGATCAAGCAGCTTCAAGGTTATCGCGAAGTGCGGCCCATGGTTTATGCTGGTATTTTTCCGGCCGAGGGCAATGAGTATGAAAAATTGCGCGATGCCATCATGAAGCTGAAGCTGTCTGACGCGTCGCTGGCTTTTGAGCCAGAGCACTCAACAGCTTTGGGCTTTGGCTTCCGCTGCGGATTCTTGGGCATTTTGCACCTGGAAATCGTCAAAGAAAGATTGGAACGCGAACACAACATTAACATCGTTGCTACCACGCCGTCCGTGGCCTATGAAGTTACGTATACCAATGGCGATGAAATGGTCATCAAATCACCCTTGGATTTTCCGGATCCGTCGCATATCCGCGAAGCGCGCGAGCCTTGGGTCAAAGTGGATATTGTTTCGCCCTCAAATTATCTGGGCAATGTCATGGCTTTGGTGCAGGAAAGGCGCGGCGTGTACAAAAACACGGAATATTTTGATGCTGAGCGCGCTGTTCTGCATTATGAAATGCCGCTCTCAAGCGTGATCGTGGATTTCCACGATAAATTGAAGAGCGCGACAGCGGGTTATGCGTCTTTGAATTACGAATTTTTGGATTTCAAGCCAGCTAGCATCATCAGGCTGGATATTTTGGTGGCCGAAGAAGTAGTTGCCGCACTCGCGACCTTGATCCACGAGTCTGAAGCATATCGTTATGGCAAATACGTGGTTGAGACTTTGAAGGAGTCTTTGCCGCGCCAGCAGTTCGTGATCAAGATCCAGGCAGCTGTGGGCAGCAAGATCATTGCCAGCGAAAAAATTTCATCTTTTAGAAAAGATGTTTTGGCCAAACTCTATGGCGGCGACCGTTCGCGCAAAGACAAATTGCTGAAAAAACAGAAAAAAGGCAAAGCGCGCATGCTTTCCATGGGCAAGGGCAGAGTGGAAATCCCGAGTGAAGCATTCATCAAAGTATTGCGGCGCGAAGGTAGTTAGTTTACAGTATACAAAATATGAAACGTAAAACATTCATGATTTTTTGGAAAGCGGTCGTCGTGATCATGATTTTGGCCACTTTACTGTTCTTGATCCTGCCGTTTTTCAAGTAATTAGTTTCCACAGGCCGACAATTTTTCCGCGTGCTAGGCTGGTCTGGATATGGGGAAAACATGGCAGTGTACAGAAGCCCAGGGAGCGGAAAAAATCACCTTGCAAAAATACCCGGAATTGCATCCGATCGCGGCCAGAATGCTGGCCAGACGCAATATTTTCGAGGAACCGGAAATAGAGAATTTTTTCAATCCAAATTGGGAAACGGGCGTACCCGATCCTTTTTTGTTTGCGCACATGCATGAGGCCGTGGATAGGATCTTTCTTGCATTGGAAAAAGGCGAACGCATTGTTATCCACGGGGATTATGATGCTGACGGCGTGACTGGTTCGGCTGTGCTGGCTGAGGCGATCAAGATGCTTCAATCCTCCGCCTCGTCCCTCGGCACCTCCTTTAATAAAGGAGGCTGTCCTGAAGAGTTAAAGCCCCCTTTAATAAAGGGGGATCAAGGGGGATTAAAGTTCTTTCCCATACTCCCGAATCTAGACATTTACATTCCGCATCGGGAACGCGAGGGCTATGGCCTAAACATGGAAAGCGTGGAACTGATCATACAGAGCAAAGCAAACTTGTTGATTACAGTTGACTGCGGAGTGGCCAATGTGAATGAAATCGCAAAAGCCAGGGCAGCTGGAATGGATGTGATCGTGGTTGACCATCACCAGCACGGAGAAGTATTGCCAGATGCGATTTTGATCCATCCTGGTTTGCCTGGCGAAAAATATCCTTTCAAAAATTTAGCAGCAGTGGGCGTGGCTTGGAAAGTGGCTTGCGCTTTGGCGGCCGAGGCGCGCGTCCGCGGATTGGATGTGCCAGCTGGCTGGGAAAAATGGCTGTTGGACTTAGTATCAATCGCCACTATCACTGACATTGTGCCGCTCAAGGGCGAGAATCGTGTTTTGGAAAAATACGGATTAGTCGTGCTCAATAAACTCAGGCGCCCGGGCATCAAAGCTTTGCTTGAAGTAGCCAATTGGAAAAAAGGCGAGCTGGATTCTGAGACAATCGGCTTTGTGATCGGGCCGCGCATCAATGCTGCCGGGCGCATGGAGCATGCTTTCATGGCTGTGGATATGTTGCTTGAGGAGCGGCCAGAGCAGGCGGCAAGCAAAGCCTTGGCTTTGGAGTCAATCAATAAAAGTAGGCAAAAAGCCACAGAGCAAATGATGAAAGAAGCGGAAAACATGTCAGTTGACCACTCAATGCACTCAATCATCGTGGCTTGGTCGGAAAAATGGTCGCCTTCGCTCGTGGGCTTGGCCGCTGGCAGATATACGGACAAATTCGGCAAGCCAGCCATCTTTGTCGGAAAATTCGGCAATACCTGGATCGGGTCAGGCCGTTCAATCCCAGAATACGACATCACCTCAGCTGTGCGCGATGCTGGCGGAAGCATGCTCCTTCGTTATGGAGGGCATCACCAGGCCTGCGGATTCAGCTTGGAAAAGGATGAATATCTTGATTTGCTGGCCATTGCTTTGCGCGAACATGCAGCCAAGGCCTTGGAGCTTGAGAACCTGAAGCCCAGGTTGAAGATCGAGGACGTGCTCAGGCTGGAGGATCTGGATTGGAAGCTGATCCAGACTTTGCTCAGGTTTGAGCCATATGGCGAAGGCAATCCAAAACCGATTTTCATGTCCCAGAATTTGTCGGTCATTGAGTCTGCCCTGGTCGGAGCAACGCAAAATCATGTAAAATGCGTGTTGCAGGAACAGACTGGCAAGCGGCAGAAGTTTATTGGTTTTTATAAAGCGGATCTGTTGCCCATATTCCAGACAGGCCAGCCCGTGGATATTGTCTACGATGTAAGCGTGTCAGAATGGAACGGCCGCAAAGAAATCCAATGCAAATTAATCGATGTGAGACAGAGCGTATGAACCTACAGATTTTCACTGATGGCGGAGCGCGCGGCAACCCAGGGCCAGCTGGTTTTGGCGTGGTGATAAAAGACAGGGATACTGGCAAGTCTTTAGAGGAGCATGCTCAATACCTAGGGGAGATGACTAATAACCAGGCTGAGTATTTTGGCGCAATTTTTGGCTTAAAACGCGCGGTTGAACTCAAGGCCAAGAGCGTGGAGCTTGTTTCTGACAGCGAATTGCTGATCAAGCAGGCCAGGGGAGAGTACAATGTCAAGAACGCTGACTTGGGGAAAAGGTTCCTGGAACTTAAAAATTTTGAGACTTTGCTCGGAGGCCGCGTGAGCTATCGCCACGTGCGCCGCGAGCTGAATAAACGCGCGGATTTTTTATCAAATCAGGCCATGGATCGGAAGGCGAATTAAAGATTACAAAAGGGGCATTATATCCACAGCGAAAAGGGGCTAATTTATGCTATAGTGTCAAGGAATGCTAAGGAGGAAATTGCCCATAAAAAACAGAAAAAATCGCAAAGCGCTGCATGAGTACATGACGCCGAGTTTTTGGCACGCTCATTACGTATTTCCGGCTGCTGTTTTTTTCGTTAGTTTGGGCATGGCTTTGGGCATTGCCCACTTCTCGTCTTTTAAGCCTGGCCAAGCTTTGGCCACGGCAGCAGATGATATCTGCGGGTTTGCCTGGGCCCCGACCATTGGCTGGATTTCGTTGAACAACCAGACTTGCAGCAGCGGTGTGACGGGCGGCACATATGGCGTGAACATGGCGACCACTCTTTCGGGCCAGCCTGGCGGAGTGCAGGGCTATGCCTTGAATGGCTTTGGCTGGTCAGATAATGTGTGCTGGGGTTGTTTTGGAGCTTCCTGCAGTGTGCCTGAGTGCGAACCAAGCGACC
>CAZPAP010000029.1:0-13998 GCA_964584725.1 uncultured Gammaproteobacteria bacterium | reverse complement strand
CCTTTCGAGGAGCGTTTTGCGGTCGGGGTCCGCTGGTTGTTTTTGTCCCGTCTGACTTGACCACCCCGGCTTCGCCACCCCTCCTACGCTAGGAGGGGACGAGGGTGAATCAGTTCAGATGGGATCCCGAACCCTGGCTTGATGTTGCCGGGTTCGGGAAGGAGGAAGGAACTAGTTGGAGAGTACGGATGATTGCGTCAGATCTTGAATCAGCCAAGCGGTTGTCCAGTCGTTGGAGCTGGGCTTCGTCTGCCCATTGTGAGGCAGCTCACTCATGTCGCTCCGGATGAAGTACCCGATGGCAGTAAAGCTATCTTGTACCACGAACAGATCGGGGCGGGGGTCGAATCCTGCCCAGGTATTGTCTTGGACCCGCCCAGTGATCAGTTCGTTAGGAGGTGACCCCATGGGCTTGATCATCATGTGTTGGCCAGCACCCGGGCCGCTACTCGTTGCGCGCAGGGTGTAGATCTCGCCGCTTCCGGTGATAGCCTGCTCAGCTTTGAACGAGATGAGCATGTTGCTGTACGTCGGCGACCAGCTTGTGGTTTTCAGATCCTGTCCGCTCGCCGCATCCATGATCGAGTATTCCGTTGGTGGCAGCTGCGAGCCGCCCTTGTAGAGGCGGTAGTTGCCGAACGAAATCAGATTTGATGCTTCGACGTGGAACATGATCTGTTTCCAGGCAATGGTCCCGTCCGCGCCGAGTTGCCACTTGTAGTGGTCTTGCTCCACGCCATTCGTGAGCACGGTGTTCGCGAGGTTTTGCATGGTCAAGATGGGCTTGCTCTTGCGGATGACCATGGGGTTGCCGAGCTTTGCGCCAGCTGGAGCATAGATCCGTTCGCCCGAAACTTGTCCGGTTGTCCGCGCATTCAGCTTGCCCACGTAGTTCTGATCCCATTCGCCGGTGTTGAAGCTGTCCGTGATGCCGAGCGCTGGCGCATGGCCAGAACGGGCAACGCCGCTTGGTGCGGGATTGATCGAGTTGGCGACCACTGGAGCCAACTTGGCCCACAGCTGGAAGAGTACTGATCCGTCCTTGGGAACCATGATGGGATTTGCAGTGAGGTCAATATCCTTGCCCCACGCCGCGCTTGGAGGCACGGTTGAACCCATGACAGTTCCGTTGCTCGCCACTGCGATCTGCGCGAAATCAGCATTGTCTGAGCAAGGGCACCCACCCGGGGGCACAGTGCTCAGGAAAGCTGACAGCCGATCGATTGCCGCAGCTTCATACTGGGCCGTGGCTTTGTACTGGGCGAACGGCACCCACACATCCTTGCCTGCGACAACGATCTGCGAAGGCGGATGATTGTCTTCCACGATTGAGAGCGTGCCAGAGGAGAGGATGGTTGTGGTCACGATCGGAGCCTGCGAAAGCTGAGTGATGGCGAGTTTGTCTTCCACATACGCGGTCACATTCTGGTTGTAGACCGTGTCTGTGACAATCATATCCGCATCCACGCCGATCGAGATCTTGTCGTAGGGCTGGTCAGCGCTCGCAGTCGAGGCGAAAGTCGCTTTGACTGTCAGAGTCTTGGTCGCGCCATTCGGGACCAGGTAATTGACCAGGACCGGGGCCTTACCGTCCGTATTGGGCGAAATGGCGTAGCCCAACTGCGTCGCGCCATCGAAGACCGCGAGCGAGGTGACACGTTGCGAGCAATCCACAACTGCATACGGTGCGCCGTGGATTGAAGCCTGGCATCTGAGCGGAATAGCCTTGATCATGATGTCGTTGATGCCAGCCGTCGCACGAATGCCCAGCACCTCGGCGCCAATGGTCTTCTTGACCACCGTGCCAGATACCGGATTGGACGCGAGGGTCATGGAGAGGCTTCCGCAAGTGGCATTGCTGATCGTGAAAGTGTTGCCTCTCACGGGGAAGGATCCAATCACGGTGGCTGGTGTGACCGTGTCCAAAGATCCCGGATTTTGGATTTGGAACGCGTGCTGGCTGGCGCTGATCCCATTGAAGTCAGCATGCAGAAGGAGCTTGGTTGCCGATTGCGGTTGGGAGAAGATGCCAGGACCATCGAACTGCCATATTCCGTTGACAGGGTCTACCAATGTTCCAGTGTAGAAAGCATTGGAGATTTCCAGACGAAGTTTGATGACCTCGTTTACAGACCCTGTGCCCACGCGTTGAATTCGGATGGCATTGGTCCATACATCCTGGTTGATGGCCTGGAGCGTGAAACCAAATACGGGTACATCGGCTGTTTGTTGGCAGAGGCTCATCCCTGCTGGCGTGTTTTGGGCCAGAGCGACTTCGAGCGTTGGGGCCTGCTGCGAATCAATCGCCGCATCAGCATCGGCACTCGCCTCAGCTTGCGCGTCAACATCCTCGCCCGTCTCATTTCCATCGACTGCGTCCGCTTGGATGTCGTTTCCGCTGTCAGGTATGGTCGGGCACTGGCAAGGCTCGAAGCCTTGTCCGTTTTTGGCGCAGACCTGTACGCTGATGCTTCCTCCGAGGCATGGGCACTGGACTTGAAGGCCAGGAACGCAAATTTGAGGAACGGCAGAGTCTTGGTCAGCAGGCAATTGCTCATCGCCCACCGTAACTTCGCCGCATCCGACTGTAAACAACAAGAACGCAAACAGCATGAGCAGTTTCGTTGTCATCTTATCTATCCTTTCGAGGAGCGTTTTGCGGTCGGGGTCCGCTGGTTGTTTTTGTCCCGTCTGAAAACACTTCCGTCATGCCGAACTAGTTTCGGCATCTCGTTATTTTGTAATTGTGTAACGGGATCCTGAAACGAGTTCAGGATGACTAAATGGTCTCGGATGGGATTGGGACCAATGCTGAATTGCATCAGTCCCAAAGGTGGGAAGGAGCTAGTTGGAGGGCTTACAGTTGGCGTTGGCAAAGAACGATCTGTTCTGATTCTGCTTGACGGCCTCGGTTTCAAGCCAGAAGCAGTCTTTGCAAATGTAGCTTTTGCCGAGGTTTATGCAGATTGCGCCAGCTTGTTCGAATGTGCACGACAGGCCGCCATGGCAATTGGAAACCTGCGGAGGAACCTGACTCGTAACGAGCTTGGGCTCGAGAGCGGAGGTTTGGGGAAGAACCTTGTCCTCCTTGCACCCAACCAAGATCAGCGTTGCGATTGCGAAGAGGAATTGGTAGCGGTTCATTGGATCTCCTTACTTCTTGTTCTTCTTCTTGGCCGTGAGTTCTTGGAGCTCGATGACGCGCAAGCCGAGCTCAGTCAGCTTGGCGCTTGTCTCAGCCCTGTCTTTTTCGACTAGGGCTTGGAGCGCAAGGAGCGGCCCTTCCATCTTCTGCAGATGGAGGATGAGCTCTTCGTCAGCTCTCTGACGCTGGCGCAGTGCCTCGATTTTCTCGATATTGCCCGCGATGATCTTTTCGTCTTCACGGACGAGAGCTTCAAGCTTCTCCGTGACATCATGGCTGAGAATGATTCTGGTCTCAGCATGCTGGACTCGGAGCTCGAGCTCCGACGGCCCACAGCCAGCAATCAGCAGTGCGATCAAAATCGCAAAGACGGTTTTCATGGCTTTCTCCCTTCTTTGGTTGAGGTGCGATTGATGGCTGAAATTAGCACAAAAAGAGCCCATTGTCAAGGCTCTTACCCAACTATTTTGCTCAAATAAGCCAAAAACAATTCGTATATTCGTTCGTATTCGTAATTCGTACTAGGCTTTTCCTTCGCTTTTGAACAGCAAAATTTTGCGCTCAGCAATCTCGCTCATCAAGTCCATGGCTGGTTCAAGCAGTTTGCGCGGGTCAATCACATCGCGCATCTGGTCCATGGCTTGGCGCACGCCAGCCGAGAATCCAAGGCGCAAATCAGTATCAATGTTGATTTTTGAAATGCCGAATTTGATGGCCTGTTTGATGTCCTCATCCAGCACGCCGCGCACTTTCCCGAGTTTTGCGCCATGGTACTCTGCGAGTTTTACTACATCCTCGGCCACGCCAGAGGCGCCGTGCAAAACCAATGGTTGTTTGACCAGCTTGGCGATTTTTTTGAGCCTCTCAATATCCAAGTGGCACTCGTCTTTGAATTTATATGCGCCATGCGCTGTGCCGATGGCAATGGCCAAAGCATCGCATCCGGATTTTTTGGCAAACTCTGCGGCTTGTTCCGGATTGGTGAGATGCGCATCTTTTTCGGCCACGCTCACAAAATCCTCAATGCCTTTGATGGCGCCGATCTCAGCCTCAACGCTTACTTTTTTTGCATGCGCCCATTTAACGACCTGCTGGGTGATCTTTAGATTTTTTGCGTAGGGCAAGCTTGAGCCATCAAACATCACGCTCGTGTATCCGCTCTTGATGGCCAAGCGGATCATGTCCAGATTTTTCCCGTGATCCAAATGCAATGCAATCGGGATAGGTGATTTGGCCGCGACTTTGACTAAGGCGATCAAATAGTCCATACCCGCGTATTCAATCGCGCCCTCAGTCGTCTGGATGATGACAGGGGAGCGGAGCTTGGTAGCAGCCTCCATCACAGCCTTGAGCACTTCCAGGTTGTTTATATTGAAAGCCGGCACAGCATAATGCCCAGCGCGCGCGGGCTTAAGCAACTTGGCGTTTGTAACAAGCATAATGCTACCAAGTTTAGCACGCGTTTGCCCGGCTGAGCAAAATTAACAAGAGCCCGGGCGAGTGCGCGGGCTCCTGAGGGAGGCGGGGTGGGTGCTATGTCTTGGATCTGTCCAACCAATCCATCGGGGTGAAGGTCGGTCGGGGTTTTCCAGGATACAGCCTGTCGTACTGTCGTACGAGCCGCATGTATTTTTTGACCCTGGGAAGGTTGGGTGAAAGCTGCATCAAGGTCCGCGCCGAGTTGATGTCCATGACCAATCTCTCGAAGCGAGATATATTCATCTCTCCCAGGACGTTGCTCTGCTCCCAGTGCATGTATCGAGGCGCGCAGGCGTAAAGGTTGCAGCGCGACTTGGAGCAGTGTTTCGCTCCAGTCTCGATACTGAGGTTGTAACGTGCGAGTGCGGCAGGGCTGGACGGTTTATCCGTGCAAGCCTGCAGTTGGACGGGTTCGGTCTCGGTCTCCTCTGTCTCGATCTCTTCTACTACTACCAGCAGGGGGCGACTCCTTACTTCGGTTGGCAGGTCCTCTTCGTATTCTTTCAAAATCTGTGACCTGTTCATGGGGCTCTCCTGTGGGCCAAATGTCCACGGATTGACTCAACATAATTTAGCATATCACAAAAAACCCTGTTTGTCAAGGTAAATAGGGTGTTTTTCAGCTGAAAAAGCCAGGTTTCAGGCCTGGACAAAATCTTCAATTTATGGTAAGCAAGAGTCAGGAGGTATTTAGATGGCATTAGTTAAGTGCTGCTTGGTTTGCGGCCTGCGCGAAGAAGGAGATGTTTCCGAAGGCGTTACCCACGGCATCCTGCACGAAGAATGTGAAGCGCTCCAAAATGAAGCGGCCGACAATGAGCTGGGAAGCCCGGTAAAGCTTTTTCTCCAGCGCTCATTCCCCAAAATCCTGGCCTTCAATGGTCGAAGAGAGTCTCAACAGATCGCGGCCATCTGGGGCGCTTGCATGGCGATTCCTGAATATGTGTCGCTTGTCCATTCTGGCCTGGCTAGTGACCGTCCCGAGAGCGATGGTCAGAAGTTTCTTGATAAGCTGATTGCTCTAGCCGGCGAGCAGATGCACTTTCCAGACGAACATGAGTTCAAGGACCTTGTTCGACGGGCTTGGCTAGCTACTCGGGCGCGATAATCATTTCGCGCTTTTTTGTTTATAAAAAAGTAGAGACGTTGCATTGCAACGTCTCTACTTTTTTTGTCTGCTGATATTTTATTTGACGTTGATTGTGCCCAAGACCGCGGAGTTGATGCCGTCATGCAATTGGAACGAGCCAGCCGTGGTGAATTTGTGGCTGTAGGACTCGTTGTATTTCAGGACAGGCGATTCAAAGTTCGCGCCCACGATGCTGTGCGAGCCGCTATCCTGGTTGGTCCAGGTAACAGTTGCTCCGACCTTGACGGTCATGCTTGCTGGCACGAAGCCGATCGTGGTATTGCCGATGCTGACTGCAGCGATGGTGTCGTCAAAACCCTTATCCTGGGAAATGGTCGTGGTTTGGGTCAAGGTATTGGCCGGCACGAATTCCGATGATTGGGTTATCGGGTTACCGATCCTGTAGTTGACGAAGAACGCATCCGGCAGATCATCAATCTGGTTTTTCCAGTTTATGTTATAGAGAGTCTGAGCGATTTCCTCTGAGCTGACGAGGCGCAACATGCCGCCGCGATCGACCGCATAGGTGCGTGGGTCAGTCGTGATCTTGATCATTTTCTTGCCTGGGCGATAGGTCACGTTTCCGCCGATCGGGATGGTGGAGAGGACTGAATCCGGGATCTCGACAATGTTCTTGAAATCCGCAAACCAAGAAAAATAGGTTTTCTCGTTCGGGAAGACGAACCTTTTGCCGTTTTCCGCATAATAATAAACTGCTGCCCTGGAGCCCTTAATGAGCGAACCTGGGTTAAAGGCAGATGTGGTAGCAGCGTTGCTTGCCATTGGCATGAAGGCAGTCGCTACGATCACAGCTGACGCAAAGACGTTGGTGAGCTTTTTCATCATAGTCATATTAAGATTAAAATCTTAGTTAGTATTATCGTTAATTTTCGCCAAAGCGTCAACTAATTTGCCGTGACCTGCAAAAAGGTCTGGCTGATCGCATCCAAAACATCAGAAGCTTTTGCGTAAAAAGTATGCGTGCCGGCTGAGAGCGGGCCCGTCACATAAGTACAGGCAGCAGCGCCATCGCAGTGCTTGAGCACGGCTTTATTCTGATCCAGGACTTCGAGGTATTTGATTCCGTTTTCGTCCGAAGCATTGACTGTCATGTCAACGGTTTCTCCTATGTATAACGTCGATTTGCCGCTGACGAAAGTAATGGCCGGCGTATCATTGGCCACGATCGTGATTTGGTAATCCGGTGAACGGTAGGTCCGGCCCAACGTGTCTTGGACAATGCCATAAAGTTTGTAGATCGTGCCAAGGCTCCCGGTATAGGTCTGCGACCATTGGCAAAGCCTGATGCCTGATTCGCAGACTTTGATGTCTTGGTCATTCACGTAAATGTCCATTCTTTTTACGGCAATCGTATTGTCGGTCTGCAGAGTCGCACCCGTCGTCTGTCCGGATTTTATGAAAGCACTATCCAGGATCATGGTGACTTGGCCGGTCTGCGCTGCCTTGCTTATCTCGACATTAAGGACAGATGTTTTTTCAAGGTTATCCTTTATGCTGGTGGGGATGGCACGTGCTTCATATACGGTCTTGTCCGTAATGACTTGAACCTGAGCCTGGCCGGCGCAGGACTGCGTGTTAGAACAGGACTGGATAAGCGTATTATCAAACAACAACTTGATTAGCTTGGTCCCAACCGGGTCCACGGCCGTTGCAGTCAAAGTCAGGATGTCGCCCGGGCTGGCCGTAAGTTTAGATACGGTGAAGTCCAAAGTCGTGGTTGCGGTCGCTGGGGGTGTGGGCGTGCAGTTTGATGTGCATTGGGTCGGCACGGCTTTTTTATCGACATCAATACTGGTGGCCAGCGCCGTGACAGTAGAGGGCGAAAAATCAGTCGCTAAATTGATGTCCGAGCCAAGGTTGTAATTCACGAAAAAAGGATCCGGCAAATCATCTACTTTCTTGTTCCAGTCCGCGCCATAGAGCGTGGCCGCAACTGACTCGCTGTTGATGTGCCTGAGCACGCCGTTGGTTGAGACAGCATACACGCGCGGGTCAGTCGTGACTTTCACGAGCCGAACGCCAGGCCTGTAAGTCACGTTTCCGCCAAGCGAGATAGCGGCAAGGTCAGCATCACTGATGGTTTTGACGCTGGAAAAATCCGCATACCAGGTCTTGTACGTCTTCTCGGTCGGGAACACGAAGCGTTTGCCGTTAGTGCTGTAATAATAGACAGCCGGGCCAGAGGCTTTTATCAAATCTCCAGCGCTGAAAGTCGCTGCTTTGGCCTCATTGGCCGCGAAAATTGTGCCCGCAATAAATAGGGCAAGAACAAAAAGTTTATTCATAGGACAAAGGTAGTATAGCAAACATGCGCTTTACTAAAAACACCCCAGTTTCCCAGGGCGTTTTTTTATAGCTATCTTCTAAAAGCTATTGTCTATCGTCTAGTAGGCCGGGAATCCTTTGTCTACCCAGATGGCATAGGCATTGGATGTCTCGGTTGCAGGCGTGTAATCCTGCGCACTTTCTATCGGAGAACCGTATTTGTAATTTACGAAGAACGGATCCGGTAAGTCATCAACCTTCTTGGCCCAGTCTGCGCCATAAAAACCTTTGGCTAAATCCTCGGTCTTTACCCAGCGCAATGTGCCGCCGGCTGCGATGGCATAGACTTTAGGGTCAGTCGTGATCTTCAAGAGTTTCACGCCTGGCCTGTAAGTCACGTTTCCGCCCAGCGGGATCGTGCCCAAGGTCACATCATCGATCTTCACTACCTTTGAATAATCTTCCCCATACCAAGACTTGTAGGTCTTCTCAGTCGGGAACACATAACGCTTTCCGTTTGATGCATAATAATACACCGTGGAAAGCGAACCCTTGATCAGCGAGTTGGTCGCTGGCATGGTGGCAGCCTGGGCTGGGATTGTCCCGACCAGCATGCCCAACAGCGCAGTAAACGCTATAAGTGAACGCATAACATTATTTTGAATCAAGAACAAAGACGAAAGAACAAAGAAGCTTCTTTAGTCTTTTTTCTTTCTTCTTTTATCTAATGAATTAAGAATGACATTAATCACTATAACCAACCTTCCCCTCCTTGTCGAGGAGGCAAAGCTGAGCTTAGCTCTGGGTTAGGGGTGGTGTAGCACTCATCCGAGTTGTTTTATTCGGCGCAAATGCCGAGCTAAGCTGGATTTTTTTGTTTTCAGAAACGCGTTGATGATTTTCAAGGCTTTTTCAGCTGTCAGATCCCAACCAGATAAGCAAAGCACATTAATATCATTGTGCTCTCTTGCTCGCTTAACTTCTTTCTCGTTTTCGCCTACAGCTGCACGAATGTTTTTGTGCCTGTTTGCCGCAACACACACTCCAACTCCGCTCCCGCAGATTAATATTCCCTTATCACCGCGTTTAGCTTTAAGGGTTAAGCGTTTAGCTATCAATGGATAATCATCTCCATCCTTAAATTTCGGGGTGAGGTCATCAAAAGCGACTTTTTGTTTTGCTAAAAGCGCTTTGATCTTTTCTTTGAGCTTGAAACCAGCATGGTCTGCGGCAATGAGGAGTGTCATATGAAAGTATTTTAGCGTGTCAGCCCAAGTTAGGCGAGGATTGACTTTTAGAGTCTGAATATGCCAATATCCAGCCAGCACTTCACAAAAAACCCAGAGGAGGATGGCCATGGACAATTTCGCAAAAGCCTCAGAAGCAACCCGGAAGATGCTTGTAGAGCTGACGAATGTGGTCAGGCGCGATTATTCAGAGGCCTCAAACAGGGTCTATGGATTTCTTGACGCTCTAGCCAAGGCCGGCTTCGGAAGCAGGGATTTCTACGACGGGAAGTGGGGTTGGCTCCTGGCTGCGGCCGCTGGCGAGCTCAGCATCCCGCAGGTCGCTCTCAAGGGCGAGTTTCGCGGCTGGAGAGTGGCCAATGGCCAGATCTAGACGGTCAACGAAGAGTTGGGCGTGATGACGCTCTGCAAAAATGGAGAGCAAGTGTACCAAGGCCCATTGTCCAAATGGTTTTTGGATGAAGAAGGGAACTGGTACATGGAGCAATCCAGGGAACCAGAGGGCAAAGGCAGCATGCTTTTCTGCGGCAACACGCTTGTCTATCAGGGGGTGTGCGGCCAGCCTCGCGCATCGCAAGGGTGCTTGTATGTGCCCATGGACGTGGACTATGGCGTCGATCGTTTGGAGCGAATAAGCGGGCTGCTCTACAAGTTTTTGCCGAACGGAAGCAAGGAGCCGGTCTTCGAGTTCGCTGGGGTTGAGAAATGGTTCGTTTCCAAGGGCCGCATATTCACCCTGACCAACGAGTCGGGCAAGACAATCCTCAGCCGCGACGGTGGAAGGATTGAGGAGGTTGTCGGCGGGGGCCGATACCCACTCAAGGTCTGCAACGGCTATGTCTTCATGCTTGAGCCTCGTTTTCCGGCCGGAGTGCGCTGCTACGCAGGCGTTCATACGGTCACGCCTAATTGTTTCGACACAGTCGAAAAGGATATGGAGTTTGTTGCCTGGCATCCCTACTGGGAGGGCAAAGGGCCATACGTGATTTTCGCGGAGCTCAAGGACAAGAAGACTGGGCTCACGGAAATCTGGAAATGGCCCGAGTATTACAGCCGGGTTTGGACCTTGCCCATGGCTGACTACCGGGCAGACGGCAATAGCCTCTACATCCGCGTCTTCCAACTCAACGGCCAGAGCGTGATTTTGCGCCTCACCGACCCTTGATGCCTCTCGGCATCTTTTTTAATACAATTGACCTCTCGCGATTTTTCCGCCAATATATGCGCTATATGTCCAATCCTAACCCGGCCCCGTCCGCACGCCCAGACTTCCCCAAGATGGAAGAAGAGATCCTGACTTTTTGGGAGAAAAAGAGAATTTTTGAACGCTCCATAGAAGAGCGCCCGGAAAACAAGCCATTTACCTTTTACGATGGTCCTCCTTTTGCGACTGGTTTGCCGCACCATGGCCACTTGCTGCAAAGCGCTTTGAAAGACGCTGTGCCGCGCTACTGGACCATGCAAGGCTATCGCGTGGAACGCAGGTGGGGCTGGGATTGCCATGGCTTGCCCGTGGAAAATCTGATTGAGAAAAAACTGGGCTTGAATTCCAAGCACGAGATCCTGGCCTATGGCATTGATAAGTTCAACGAGGCCTGCCGCGCATCTGTTTTGATGTATGACGCTGAGTGGCGCAAATACATCCGCCGTTTCGGCCGCTGGGTGGACATGGAGCATGCCTACATGACCATGGATGACTCATACATTGAGTCAGTCTGGTGGGCTTTCTCAGAACTGTACAAGAAAAACTTGATCTACAAAGATTTCCGCGTGTCTTTATATTGCCCGCGCTGTGCCACGCCGCTCTCCAATTCAGAAGTGACCATGGGCCACTCGTATCGCGATGTGGATGACCCGGCCATCACTGTCAAATTCAAAGTCGTCGGGCAGGACAAAACATATTTGCTGGCTTGGACAACCACGCCGTGGACTTTGCCGGCCAATACTG
This sequence comes from uncultured Gammaproteobacteria bacterium, assembly GCA_964584725.1. Classification (GTDB taxonomy): domain Bacteria; phylum Patescibacteriota; class Patescibacteriia; order 2-12-FULL-60-25; family 2-12-FULL-60-25; genus MWCR01. The sequence goes on along the minus strand of CAZPAP010000029.1, from coordinate 2,764 downwards.
CGATCGCTGTACATCCTGATTTGATGTACATCAAAGTTTACGTCCCGGAAAAAGATGAATATTGGATTTTGGCCGAAGTGCGCAAGGATGCGGTCCTCAAAGATTATCTGCTTATGGATGATGAGGGCGAACCAATGGGCAAGGGGAGCGTTTCAATCGAAGAAAAAATTCCAGGCACGCAGCTCGTGGGTCTGCACTATGAGCCGTTGTTTGATTTGGCCAAGATTCCCGAGGGCATGGATGGCCATCGCGTAGTGGACATGCCGTATGTGAGCGCAGAAGAGGGAACAGGCTTGGTGCACACTGCTCCGGCTTTTGGCGAAGATGACTTCAATGCTTCTAAGATCCACAAACTGCCGGTCGTTCTCACGGTTGATGAGGAAGGCAAAATGAATCAAGACATGGGCGAGTATGCAGGCTTGTTCATCAAGAAGGCTGACCCATTGATCTTAAAGAATTTGGAAGAGCGCAATTTGATTGTGCGAAATGAGCGCATCACCCACAGCGTGCCCGAATGCTACCGTTGCAGCACGCTTTTGATGTACAAAGCCCAGACAGCCTGGTTCGTTAATATACAGAAACTCAAGCCCAAAATGCTGGAAACAGCCAAGAAAGTCCATTGGATTCCGGAATCATTCAAGGAAGGCCGTTTCGGCAAGGGTTTGGAAGGCGCTCCTGATTGGTGCATCTCGCGAACCCGTTATTGGGGTGCGCCCATGCCGGTTTGGGAGTGTGACGCTTGCCATGAGAGGCAAGTGGTCGGTTCAATTGCCGAGCTCAAAGAAGCAGCAGTGAATATTCCCAAGAATTTGGACATGCATCGCCCGGGAATCGATAAGGTCGAGTTCAAATGCAAGTGCGGTGGCGCAATGAAGCGCGTTGAATTTACGTTTGACTGCTGGTTCGAGTCCGGAGGCATGCCGTATGCGTCCGAGCACTATCCATTCGAGAATCCGAAGAAGTTTGAGGAGCGTTTTCCAGCTGATTTCATCGGCGAGGCCCAAGATCAGACGCGCGGCTGGTTTTATAACATGCATGTGCTAGCCAGCGGCTTGTTCGGCAAGCCAGCATCCAAAAATATTGTTGCCACGGGCATGATCCTGGCCACGGACGGCAAGAAAATGTCCAAGTCACAGAAAAACTACACAGATCCTTTTGCTTTGATGGAAACTCTCGGGGCTGATGCGCTCAGGTTCTATTTATTGTCATCGCCGGTGATGCAGGCTGAGGCCATCAACTTCTCGGATGTTGAATGCGGACAGATCCAGCGCTCCATTTTCGGCATCCTCTGGAACGTGCGCCAGTTTTATCTGACTTATGCCTTGAGCAAAAAGATAGAAATCACAAAACCGCGCAGTCTGCATGTGCTGGACCGCTGGATTTTTTCCAGGCTGGCCTCGGTCGCTACAGAAATGACTGAAAACATGAACCGCTATGATTTGGCTGGCGCGCTCAAGCCTGTGCGCTTGTTCGTGGATGACCTGTCCACTTGGTGGCTCAGGCGCTCGCGCGAACGCATGAAACAGGAAGAGAATCCGGACGATGCGATCGATGCTTTGCGCACGCTCAAGGAAATTTTGCTTGAATTCTCGAAATTGCTTGCGCCCTTTGCCCCGTTTTTCGCTGAGCGTTTGTATCAGGACTTAGAAGGCGAAAAAATGTCAGTGCATTTGGACCGCTGGCCCAAAGTCGATGAGCGCGAAGTGGATGAACGCTTGGAGCAAGACATGCTCTGGCTCAGGGAAGTGGTGAATGCTGGTTTGGAACAGCGCGTGCAAGCCAAAATGCCTGTGCGCCAAGCTTTGGGTTCCATCAAGATCAGCCTGAAAGACGAAGCTGAATTATCCAGGCTGTCGCAGAAAAATGATTTGTTGATTTTGCTCAAGGACGAATTGAACGTTGAGCAAGTCGTGCTGGCCAAGGCAGATTCCAGCCATGAAGAAGCATGGACAGCGCAATTGGATACGAATCTTACGCCTGAGTTGAAACTCAAGGGTTTTGCCCGCGAATTAGTGCGCAATATCATGCAGCTGCGCAAGCAGGGCAACATGACGCCCAAGGATCAAATTGAAGTTTGGATCGCGGACGAGGGCATGGGCCTGATCAGCGACATCGAAAGCATCCAGTCTGGCATTGCCAAGGAGGTCAAAGCTACGAAAATATGGGTTGGGGCTGAGCCGCACGAACCAGTCGGGGCTGAGCTGAAATGGGAGGATCATAGCGTCAAAATCAGCATAAAATAGAGAATAACCAGCTGGGTTAAGCGCAAATCTTGACAAAACCGTCAAAATGCGCTAAGTTTTGTGATTCTCCTGCGCATTGTGCGTTATAAGGAGTACGCAGTTTGACACCATAACCATCCACCTTGGAGGGAACCATGGCCCAGCAATCATCACTGATTGGCGTTATTGTCACAGGACAGTCCGGCAAGTACCGGATTACGGACGAGGTCAACAGCGGTGCGCAGGCCATGGTCTACAAAGGACTGGACCTGGCCAACAACAAGCCTGTTGCCATCAAGATCCTGCTCAGCACGGACGCCGGAGCGCCCGAGCGCGCTGAGCGCGAAGCCCGGATTCTGCAGAAGCTTCGTCCGCACAACATCATGTTCGTGCGGGACTTCGGGACCTACAACGACAGAGGCCTGATTCGCTTCTTCTGTGTATTGCCCTATTTCCCCGGCGGCATCACCTTGGACGACAGCCTCGGCCGGGACGGGGCTCTCCACCCCTTCGCCCCCGCCCTGGACCTCACGCGGCCACTC
>CAZPAP010000028.1:0-14025 GCA_964584725.1 uncultured Gammaproteobacteria bacterium | reverse complement strand
AGTTTTTGATTGCGACTATGTTAGCTTAAATAGCGGAAAACGTCAAGAATCTAGCTTAAAGTTCAGGTTTTTAAGGGTGGGTGGGCTTGACAAACCCGCGGTTTTGTGCCACATTCAGGCTATACCCAAGAGAGGAGCAAACATGGGTACGCTCATACAATTGATCCCTCAAAACCGCCAACCAAAGCCAGGTTTGACCGTGCCAGACCCAGACTATGATTACAAGGTTCTTGGAATCTGCGTCAGCTGCCACGAAGTAGTGATGGAGGGCGATGGCGCAGACTTTGGCGAGGGCGCAATCCACGCCAATTGCCTGAACAAGGCCAATCGCAGCAGCAAGTGGAGAGCAGACCAGGGAGTGATCTTCTATGGTCTGGTTCACCCCTTCTTCCTGGCCTTGGGCCCGGATGCTGTCAGCTCTTATGTCGACCCGTTCTTTGACGAGAACCTAGACGTTTCTCAGGCCTTCACACTTCTTGCATCGCTTGAGTCCCTGCTCAACAAGAGCCAGGTCGACGAGGACGTCCGAGCCCCGGCGGCCCAAGCCTTGGTCGAAGCCAAGGAACGCCTCCGCGACCATCTACGCGCCATCAAGTAAGACGCGAGCCGATACAAAAACCCCGACACACTTGTGTACCGGGGTAATTTTTTTTGGGGTTTTAAGCCGCTTCCCTCAAAGACTTTGGTTTGCGGCGGGTATTCCCGAACTCGACATCGCGCTCCAAGTCCGCGATTTTTTCTTTGACCTCATCCAGCTCATCCAACACTGCCATGAACGGTTCGCTCAAGCCGCGTTTTTTGTCCGTGGCTTCGCTGATATCGATATCCCGTTTGGAAGCAGCGAGTTCGGCTGCGTTTGCTTTTTGCGAAGCTGCATTTTTGCCGAAATAATTAGGGAACTCAGCTTTGTCTATTTTTGATTCCTCAAGTTCTTTATAGTATTTACCCACTGCTTGCTCTGCGCTCAAGCCCTTGAGCTCGCGCATGAACTGGTCTCGTTTCTTGAGCAAGACAGCTTGTCGTTTCTTTAGCTTGTCCAACTCCAATTTTTTCTCTTCAGCACTTACTTCGCCTTCGTCTGCTTGCGCTTCTTTATATTCCGGATTTTCGACTAAGTTCTGCTTTCCTTCACGAGCTGCTTCTTTGCCGCCAGCTGCACGCCTTATTACTTGCTCCTCGAATTTATCCAAAGCCTGGCTCTCAGCGCTCATCTTATCCAGATATTTCGCGCGTGCCTTGAAATCAAGCCCTGACTCGCTTGCCATTTTAGTCTCCTCTATCAAGGCTTGGCGCTTGGCCGAGATATAGGCCTTGGCCTCGCTGACCTTGATGTAGGGCATGTCAGGGCGCAAGCCAGTGACCTTGCCTTTAACCTTGATTAAGGCCTCAGCTTGTCCTGGTAAAGTCGGCGGCAGCTTGCTTTCTACTTTGGCTGCAGCATGTTTTTTCTCAGGTGCGGGTTGGGCCGCAGCTTTCTCAAAACTCCTCATAAAAAAGTATAAAAATGGATTATCCAAACCATTTTAGCAGAAAAGCAGGCCAGTGCTAATTATTTGTCAATTTCTGCGGGGTTGGATTTTGCGCAATTCTTCAGGTAGAGCCTGTAGTATGGCCTCAGCCACGCTCTCAACCCCAGCTAGATGTGTTGTATCCAGCACCAAGTCATAGTTTTTTTGGTTGAGATAATCCAGGCCATAGTATTTTTTATAACGCCTGTCATCTGCGGCCACCCGGTCAATAATGCCTTGCTCAATAGCCTTCAAATCAGATGGGATTTTCTCATCTGGCCGATCAGCCTTTGAGGCTAGGGTCCGGCGAGCTGCTTCTTTGGTGTCGCAATCCAAAAATATCTTGAAGGATTCGGAGATAAAGTGCCAGGAAAGGCGGCCCTCAATCACAAAATTGTCCTGGTTGCGGCCAAGCTCTGTTTGGTAAGCGTCTAAATAATTGTCTGTTGCGCTGTCGTGTTCGTCTATGGCATGCAGCTCATCCAGCGTCAGGCCCCGCTTTAAAGCGATTTCAGTGCTCAAGGCACCGACTGAATAAAATGGCCAGCCGAGTTTTTTGGCCACGATTTTTCCGACAGATGTTTTACCCGAGCCCGGTACGCCCGAGATGGTGATCACCATACCCGAAAACAATTAATAATTAACAATTAACAATTACCGCGAGACGATATTTTTTAGGTCTCTGACAGTTTGTTCAAAGGCCGGGTCTGGCTCAATGCGGAAATCCACGTCTTCGTGCGTTGTAGGATCCTTGAATTTAAGGCCCACGCTCTGCAAGAGCAGGCGAGGAACTGGTACGGGCTTGAAGCTTTTGATGACATACAGGCTGTCGCCGATGATAGGGCAGCGCAAAGCATGCAAATGCGCCCTGATCTGGTGGGTCCTGCCGGAAAAAATCTGGAGTTCAAGCAAAGTGGCATGCTGGTATTTTTTTATTACCCGATAATGCGTCCAAGCAGCGCGGCCACCTTCTTCGTGCTCAGGCCTGGCAGCCATGCGCGCCCTGGTGGTTGACCGTGCGATCTTGAATTTTATATCGCCCTCGTCTTTAGGCGGCGTGCCATAAACCAAAGCAATATAGATTTTTGTCGTTGAGTGCTGGGCAAATTGTTTTTTCAGATCATCAAATGCGTCCTGAGTTTTGGGTATGACCATCAAGCCGCTCACATCCCTGTCCAAACGATGGACAATGCCCGGGCGCGACGGGTCTTCGCCGAGCTTGCCGATAGCAGGGTCGTGCTTGACCAGCACATCCACCAAAGTGCCATGCTCATGGTGCGCATCCGGGTGCACCAAAAGTCCAACCGGTTTGTTCAATACGATCCAATCCGGGGTCTCTTTTATCAAAATGTCCTTGAATTTGGGCAAATTCGCATTTGCATCCGTTTTTGATTCTTTGGGTTTGGCTGTTTCGTAGGTAATCTGGTCGCCGGCCTTCAGGAATTGATGCACGCTGGCGATTTTGCCGTTGACCGTAGTGGCTTTAGTTTTGAGCTGCTTGGCGATCGAGCTGCGCGTCACGCCTAATTCAGCAGCTAAAAACACGTCCAATCTTTGGCCGTGACCTGCTTCTGTTACTTGGAGTTTTGTCATATATAAAGCATATCATGAATCACTTATTCGTACATTCGTATACAAATTCGTAATTCGTACGAGCGTAGCGATGAAAAAAGCCCTTTGACTATCTCAGGGCCCGAGTTTTCGCAACCGATCGCGCTCCCAGTCGACAATGCGCTTGGCGCACAGCCACATGTATTCAAGTCCGGCAAGATACGCAGCGCGTACAACCGGATCTGGTTTGAGCTTCAATCTTGTTTCCATGGCGTCAAAGTATTCGTAAAGACAATTCCACACATATCTGTGAGCCGTCGTGTTCACCAGATACGTCTTAACGCACTGGAAATCTTCAATGGCTAGTTTTGCCAGGCAGACAGGCGTTTTGAAAGCATCAGGATTGTGCAATACAATCTTGGACATGATGTCAAAGAAGAGCTGATCCTGGGCAAGGTGTGGGTGTTTGGCCCGCAAAGCGTCAAAATCCGGCCCTAGGTACTTGAAACGGAACAGGGCGCTGATGTCAGAAAAACTCATGTGCGCCTCCTTTGGAGAGAACAGACTGATCCTGGCGCAAAACCGGGTTTTTGTCAAGAGCTGCGTCTGGGCGTAAAATAGCTAGGTATGCCCGAGAAAAACCCGATCTTTGCGCCGACTCCTGAGCCGCACAAGCGCTATGCGCGGACTTTCCGCGTGGCTGAAAGCCCTGAATCAGTTGCGGCTAAGGAAAGCAACCCAGAAGAAAGCTGGCATGTGGAAGCGCAGACTTTGCGCGGCGTGGGCAAGCCCTCAACCATAAGATACGAAGAAAAACCTTTGGAGCCGTCTATTGAAGCGCATAAACCTTCGAAAAATCCTTTTGAGATCACGGCCGAAAGGGTCCAGCTCACGGACGAGCAGATATCAAAGATGATCCGCGCCGGCTTGATTGAGTATGGCGTGGCCAATGATAATGGCCATGAAAAAAAGGAGATCCCGAGCGAGGTCGAGGAAGCGATCAGCCACGAAGTGCATGAAATACAGACCAGTGAAGACTTGGATGATGAAAAGCTGACGCTCAAAAAATTGGCGGAATCAGAGGCTGAACAAACTGATAGTTTCATCAAATTGCGGATTGAAGGCGAGATTTTTATCGTGCTTTCGGCTTTGGGCGCCTGGTTCATCCGCAACTCTTGGGAAAAGGTAGATGAGAAGATTTTTGAAGCTTGGTGCAGGCGCGAAAATGGTTTGGGTTTTGATGTCGGCCCGCACACAGGCAACTTGATCCATCAAGCTTACGAAACAGCAAAAAAGCTTATAAATAAGGAATCTAGGCAGGCCGAAGCCGGGTAAGGCCACTTTCCTCTTGACTTCTGGTGCAGATATTATATACTTGCGGCCTCGTTTTTAAGCTCTTTCAATTGGAGGTGAGAAGGATGGCGACGACTACCCCAGAGATACCAAGCCCAGAGGCCTTGAAGGCCTGCGCTGAGCGCGTAGTGAATGGCAAGACCGTATTCCAGGCTTCAATCCACGATTTGCTGGAAGCGGCCAAGAACCCAGGGGTTCTAGAAAACTTGTTATCACGTCTCAGCGATGAGGAGAGGGGTGTCGTGGTGCGGGCAGTAGAAATCCTGAGTGAAAAGTACAGGCTCCCGTCTGTGCCCCCGCCCCCGCCGCCGTCTGAGCCTGCTGTGCTCGACCATGCTGAACCAGGCTCTGCGCCCGTACCAGCTGGTTCGACTCAGCCCTAGCCTCACTCCTCGTTCTTCTTGTCTAGAGCCACAGTGGCTCTATTTTTTTATAACTCTGATTCTTGACTTTCCTGCCAAAATTTGCTATATCAGATACCTACTTTCGACAACAAGGAGGCTCCATGTGGGATCCATATTCCGAGTTTGAATCTTGCGTCCTTCCGAACGGTTTGACTATCTACGCAGCCCAATGGCCGGACAGGCCGTGGGAAATGATGAACTTCATTGTCCATTCAGGCAGCGAACAAGATCCTGTCGGCTATGAGGGACTGTCGCATTACGTTGAACATCTGGTGTCTCGAAATGCTAGCTTGCCGCACAAGGCAATAGTCCGCTTTTTCAGGGAACGTGGAGGTCACGTAGCTCTTGGTAAGACAACGGATTTCGCGACCTCATATGATTTTTGGCTTCGGGCAAACCAAAGAGATTTGTCCAAGGCCTTGGATATGTTTGGGTTCATGCTCATGAAAGCCCAGCTTGAGTCTTGTCTCGAAGACCAGCGCAAAGTCATTCAAGGGGAGTTTGATCGTAGCTTCCCAGTCAGAATGAAATACGAAGTGTGGATGAGAAAGAACTGGGCAATGTATTCAGGGTATTGGCTGGAGCGCATGCTGGGGCCGATCGGCACGCCTGAAGGGATCGCGAGGCTGGATGAAATTGCAGCGCAAGCCTACTATGATACGCATTACACGCCGGCAAACATGAGCGTGGTTTGTGTGGGAAAGCTTAAGCTTCAAGACATCGCGAAGCTTATTCAAGAAAGCCCCTTGGGCCTGACTAAAGCTGGTACGAGGAATCCCATTCCTCCTCAGGTGTCCCGTCTCAGGAAACCTCGAAAAAATCGATTCGTCTTTCAGCACTCTAGATTCACGTCTGAACCATTGAGGGTTTGGGATTACAGGACCGTGACGCTCTTACCAGGGACATTAGGTATTCAATCGCTCATGTGCCTGGACCGCATGATGGATAAGGCGCTTACGGATGAAATCCGAGAGCGACGATCCTGGGCCTATCATGTAAGTGCAGAGTATTCTCACTACCGCAGGTTTGTTGAGTTCTCCATCAACTGTGGCGCCATGTCGCTCGGTTCCCTGGAACAGGGCGAGAACGTGATCTTGAAATGCGCCCTAAGCGCGTTCCGGAACCGAGCTCTGTTCAAAACCATGAAGCGCAGGATGCTGGCTGATGTCCCGATGAAGGATCTGAATGGCAACAAAGTTCTCTCAAATGTAAGCGGAGACTTGATTTACTCGGGCAAGCTCGTCAGCCTCAGCGAGGTCGAGAAGCAGATTCAGGGCATGGAATTCGAAGATATTTCGAACCTGGCCAAATGGTTCGAGCCTGACCGTCGCTGGACCCTGCTCACCGTACCTTGATTCTCCCCGCAATAAAATGCGGGATTTTTATTTTACAAAAAATCCGACTTGGGTCGGATTCTTGCATGGCCTTCGCCAGCCGTAGCTTCAGCGAAGGATGGTGGGCGCTGTAGGACTCGAACCTACGACCCGATGTGTATAAGACATCTGCTCTACCAACTGAGCTAAGCGCCCTGAATTACGCGGATAATCTACCTGTTTGGACGCATTTCGGCAAGAGTTTCATCCGGAATAAAAAACCACGAGTGAATTCGTGGCAATCAGTCGTGAGTGCCTTGCAAAAGCATCAGGCCTTCAGTTTCGGACTCGAGGTCATCTGGGAGGTCTGCGTTGCAGGCTTGTTCAAGGTCCGCGTTGAGCTCGGCTCTGAGGGCGTCCGGGTCAACGAAACAAGTGTCTTGGGGCGATTCAGGCTTCTTTTCTGTCGAGTTCATGGAACCCACCTTTCGTTCGCGACAAATTACAAAGATTTACGAGCGCTGTCAAGGCTCGTCTATAAAAGAGTAAGCATCTCTTCCTCTGGGTCTGAAATGCGGTTTGAGGCTGTTATCCATGACCAGCGCACGATCGGGTCGCCTTGCACGGCCTTCTCAACATAGGCGCGGGCCAGCGGGTCGTGCGAATATCCGCAGCCAATGTCGCAATTTATTTTCTCTTTGATTTCCTTCAGCAGTTTTTCGCGCTCGTACTTGGCGATAATGCTGGCCGCGCCAACATGGCGATGCCAAAGGTCGGCCTCGTTCTCGGCTTTTAGCGTGTTGATGTCTGGCCAGCCCGAAAGATATTGGAGCAAGTTGCGGAAGGGGAGAGTCTTCCTCACTGGCGCATCCACCATGATTTCGGCTGGTGCATCCGGATGCGCAACATGGAACTGTTTGATCAACTCAGCCATGTATTTATATTCCAAGCCGTTCAAAGTCACGGACCGGTTGCGCACTGCCTCATCAATCTCGGGCGGGTGAATCACGGCCGTGGCAAACCAACAGCGATCCATCAGCGCCTTGGCCAATCTGTCGCGCCGCGCTGGCTGGATAAGCTTGCTGTCCGTAACATTGTGGACTGCACACCAGCGCTTATCGCGTTCGGTCAGCGCGCAGATGGCAATCACCATGGGCCCAAGCACGGGCCCGCGCCCAGCCTCGTCCACGCCCGCGAACCTAAAATCCCTGGCATTCGTGGCCTTGCGCGGTTTCCCAATCTGCGGCCTGTGCATACACTTAGAGCTTATACCCATTGAGGCTCAACCCTCAACCCTCAACCCTCAACCCATAACCCTCAACCCTCAGCCACTTCTGTCATCTTGAGCGAAATGAGTTGGACGAATGAAGTCGAAAGATCTGGCTTGATCTGTAACATAGAACGGCCCAGATCCTTCGACTCCGTCGGACTCCGCTCAGGATGACATGGTGGGTGACAGGATGGGGGGTTGAACGCTGTACGTCGTACGTGGTACGTTGTACGTCATGAAAATTCTAGTCTTTGGCGACGGGTGGATGAGCAATAAATTCATCTCAAAATATCCTGACGAGGCCGTGCTCACCACGGTGGACGCGACCGACCCACAAGCGGTCGCGAATATCCTGGATGACATTGATCCGGACTGTGTTTTGAATGGCGCGGGCATTACTGGCCAGCCAAATGTTGACTGGTGCGAAACCAACCAGCTCGCCACTGCAGTCGGCAACACGCTTTTGCCCCTTGTCCTGGCGCGGGCTTGCGGGGAAAGGGCCATGCATTTCACTCATCTGGGCAGCGGCTGTATTTTTTACGGGGATTCGCCGACTCCTGGCGGCTGGAAAGAATATGACCATCCGAATCCAGTGGCTTATTATTCGAAAACCAAAGCCGCGGCTGATATGGTGCTGGGCAACATGCCGAATGTGGCAGTCGTGCGCCTCAGGCTGCCCATGGATTCAAAACTATCTCCAAAAAACACCATCACCAAGCTTGCGAACTATCCTAAAATCGTTGATGTCGCGAACTCAGTCACTGTTGTTGAGGATCTGTTGGATGTTTTGCACCAGGTCATGGATAAGCGCGCCACAGGCATCTTCCATGCCGTGAATCCAGAGCCATTGGCTTATCGCGATTTGATGAAATGGTATGAAGAGATCGTTGACCCTGACCACCGCAACGAGTGGGTGAATGAGGATGAGCTTTTGGCTTCAGGTTCAATCGCGAAAAAAAGATCAAGCTGCATATTGGCCAGCACGCGCCTCGCAGAATTCGGCATTGAGATGCGACATACGGAAGACGCGATCAAGGAGTGTTTGAAAGCATATAAAAATACCAGCCTTGCGACTGGTTGAGAGATTGCGAACTAGAACGGCGGGCGATTCCAGTCCAGGCCTGAGACCCATTGGATGCCAAGCTCGCGGGCTTTGGTGCGCGCCCTGATCGTCAGGTTGCTGTGGAACCGTTCACTGTCTGACGTTGAGAGAGCGAAAACGATCTTAGCGCCCTTGAGCGGCTTGAATGGCTCCTGGGTAGTGATGGTTGAGAAGTGTACTCCTGCGCAGTTGATAACTGTGATGAAGAACAATGTCGCGCTCCTCAATCATTCGAGAAGTAGAGGATGACTCCCATGGTCTCGGGTGAGATCTCGACTAACTTGTCCTCTGGGATTCCGAGCGACACATGCGTACCGTTGTGCCTGTGATCCTCATGGCGCTTGAGCTGCTCCAGAGCATGCCTCTTGTTCTCGCCGCCAATGATGGCACCGCCGTAATGATTCGAGAGTTTGTAGAGTGGCATTTCGTCCTCCTCGCGGTTCAGTCCAGGCCGTAGACCTTCGGGATATTTTTGCCCCGAGCATCTGCCCTGGCCGCAGCTTGCAGTTCTTCAAGGGCTTGGCGGCCAGTCTCGCTTGTGAGCGTGTTGGAGTACGAGAGGATTGCCTTTGAGGGCATCTCGTCTTTTTCATCTGGGCTGTAGACCGCGTAGTAGAAGCCGTTCAGCTCATAGACGGTCACTGACATTTTGAAGTCATTCATGGTTTCACCCACGACTTCGCAGAAAAGAAACTTGTTTTCATGGTGCGCCTCCTGGTTTTTGCGTCTTGTTAATACCACATCCATGTCTGAAAGTCAACAATCCACAGTTGAAGGCTGGTTAACGCGACTGTACACTCACACCGTGTCAGATATCGTTGATCCTCGGCATGAGGCATTGGTGGAATATGCGTTCCAGCGCGCGCTTGTTGTTTTGGAATTGCCTGGGTTTGAATTGCGGCCTCTCCGTCGTCGTGTGAGGGGGACAGGCAAGCTCAGGTCGTTTGCCTATGGCTACACCCGGCTCGGGCAAAAGTTGATCACCATAGATCTCTATACTCCCAGGACAATGAAGACGCGGCGCATGGACTCCATTTTGCGCGTTGTTGCCCACGAGCTGGCGCATCACCAAAGCCCGCCGCGCATATACCGCAGGTGGTTTCGGCTGGTGCGCATGATCCATCACCCCCCGTTCTGGACGCAATACAAGAAAAATGTCATGCTTTTAGAAGAAGATCCGGTCTTGAGCCAGTTCTTCAAAACCAATGCAGAAATTCCAAGTAGCTGAAAACAGGAAAATCGCGGATGATATCTGCGTTTTAAAAATGCGCCCCGAGGATTCGGGCGCGATTTTTGAGTTCAAAGCCGGGCAATTCGTCATGGTCCACCTGTTGGATGAGAACGGAAACACTGTCCGCAAATCTCCTTTTTCCATTGCCTCATCGCCCAGCGAATCGCAGTCCGCAATTGACCTTGGCGTAAGGATCCATGGCCCAGTCTCAACGGCGCTTTTCAATTCCAAGCCTGGAGATATTTTCGGCATTCAAGGTCCGTATGGCAACTTCACGCCCAGCGAGTCCCCGGACAAAATCGTTTTCTTGGCTGCTGGCATTGGCATCACTCCGTTCCGCGCCATGATCCGCCAGATATTAATGTCCGGCTCTAAGCAAAAGATCGTGCTCATGCAATCCGCGCGTTCGGCCGACAGGCTGGCATATCAGAAAGAATTCATGGAGCTGATGTCCAGGCACAAGAACTTCGCATACATCCCGATCCTCACCCGCGAGAAACCAGAAACATGGCTGGGCGTGCACGGGCGTTTGGACGAAAAATTATTGGGCAACAGCATCCAAAGTTTTGAAAATACGGAGTTCATGATGTGCGGTCCGGCATCTTTCATGGAAGACGCGGGCAAGATGCTGCAGAAAAAGGGGATTGCTCCGCAACAATTGCATCTGGAGAGGTATTGATTTATAATCAGGACATTAATCATAATTTTGTTTATGACGAAAAATATTACGCGTTCTTTATTTGTTTTGGGTTTGGCTGCAGTCGCGGCCTATGGCTTTGGCTGCAACCCCATGCAGTCGCTTCAGGACAAAGCTAGCGAAAAAGTAGCAGAAGGCTTGTTGGGCCAGGCCACGGGCGGCAAAGTGGATTTAAGTAAAGACGGCACAGCAGTCACCTACAAAGACAATAAGACCGGAGACTCGGTTGCATATGGCGAGGATGTAAAAATCCCAGACGATTTTCCGAAAGATGCGGCGATTTATCCTGGTTCTAAGGCGACCAACATCTCCATCTCCAAGAGCGCGGACAAAGGCGCTGTGGCAGTCTTGAATACGGAAGATGCAGTGGCCAAGGTCATGGATTGGTACAAGAATGAATTCAAGTCATGGACAGAGGCGCAGAACATGTCCATCAACGGCACGGAATATCGCGAGTATACCAAGGACAACAAAAAGGTCAGCTTCACCATTGGTTCCGAAACAACAGATGGCAAGACTTTGACCACGATAATGCTCACCTACGGCGAGGATAACCCCACACCAAGCAAGGAATAATCGACAAGCTCATGAATGATGAAAAAACCGCCAAAAGCGGTTTTTTCATAGATAGGGACTATTATTCAGCGGGTAAAAATTATCAACACAACAAAAAAAGCCTCTCAGAGTAGAAGAGAGGGTGCTGGATCAGAGTCTGATCTCAGCCAAAGTAGTTGTGCCAGCGTAGGGCATAGGCCTCGCTGATTTCGAGGATGTCGTCCCGGCCGAAAACGATCGCGCCAGCTTTCTGCGTCTGGCTGTCGAGGTCAATGGGGATGCCGTTCTTGTATATGCAGCATGGGTGAGCATCATCCATCTTGAACAGGACATGGCTGCCCTCGCGTTTCAGCGAACCTCGGACGAGGTTGTCTTGGCGCGGAAGAACAATACGGCTGTCAGGCGTGAGCTTGTCGCAGATGATCACACCACTGTTAAGATCCAGCTCGTTGCTCTGGAAGAGCGCTTGGCTGGTTTTGGTCTGATCAGTCTTGTTCAGGCCAAGGGTGACCTTGCCTTGTGCGTCGCAGTTGAAGCCCTCACAGCCACGCAGGATGATTTCCAGGACACCTTTTGCCCGCCATTCAAATGCCGGAATGGGGTAGATTGTCTTTTGTGTCACTGTGCCATCGGTAAGCAGTTTAGGTGGCTCCCTGAGGCGCGGTTTGCCTAAAGCAGCTTCCAAATATTCCTGATAGCGTTCATAGCCAAGGGCTTTTTTGACGGCGGTCTCTTCGGTTTGAAGGAAACTGAGAAGCCGCGTTCGTATTTGCTCAGCCTCAATCGGGAGAACGCCGCGCAAGAGCCGGGTCTCGGTGCAGTGCTCGATTTTAATCTGACCGCTTAGTTCTTTACAACGGTTGTTGAATTCACGGTAGTCGCAGGTCGGCGGATCTTGTAGGGTGTGTTGCCGAACTAAGAAGTCGAGCTCATATTTCGTGAGCGACGGGTTCCTACTGCCAGTCATCACGCCGTTGGCAAATCGTACGTGGTAGTGGTTGAGGTTCACCGTTTGGAGACCAGCGAGCGTGCAAAAGCTCAGATAGGGCTTGATGAACCGTACGTTTGCAAGCCGGGTTCCATCAATCAGCACAACCCCGCCCACTTGCTTCACGAATTGAATCTCGTGGATAAAGGTAATAGGGATGCTGGATAGTTGGCCTTCGCAATACACGTCGATCCACTCATCCAGGCATACACCGAAAATTTCTCGGTGCTTTGTCTTGGCGAAAGCAAACCCAGAAAGCGACGGGCCAACTGGATTGCGTGTGAGTCTGTTTTTCAGATTCGCAACATCATCCGGACTAGGTACAGGTGAGGGCGGCGGCGGAGGAAGAGGCGTGGGCGGATCTGGTTTGGGTGGTTGCGCTGGTTCAGAACCGCTACTGTTGTTCGTTCCGCTGAAAAGGCTCAGGAGTAAGCAGGCGCCAACTGCAATCAGACCTATTTTCACAACCGATCGTATGGTAGAAGCGGCTGCGTTGGCAATGGTAGTGCCTTCGGATGGGTTCATGTCTGTGTATATGCCGGAACCCAAGGGGCTTCCGATGATGGTTCCAATTTTCATGATGACTATTCCTTTTCCGCAGTACGTGTTCTGAGGGTTCTGATTGTACATTCATCGTTACTGAAGATGCACGTCTTGCGCCGTGTATCCACGACGTCATAAGGGCCCTCCGGATAAGCTCCTTTTATCAGGATGCTGCATTGGGTTACGTCCTTGCAACCTTTTGCATCACTGGTCGGGAGACCTTTCTCAGTACAGTCTATGGTCGGAGTGAGTACACGCACCTCGTTGATTTTGCCGAGGACGCTTATGTTCCTTCCGCAGTAGCGCGTGGGTCCGATATAGTCAGGGAAGAACTGCTCAAAAGTACTCGGATTCATCTCGACATGGTAGGTCGTGGTCTCCTTGGCTGGTCCGCTCTTCTTGGGCGATGCGATTTTTTCGGGCCAATACCAATAGCTTAACAGCCCAAAGCCTAATGCTGTGACCAGTAGGGCAGCGACTAGGCAAGTACGCAAAACCCAACTACGGCGATCGCAACGTTTGGTTTCCGACACAAAGCCACTGTGTTGCTTTTTGAGGGCATTGATTTTTGCGTCGTATTGAGCGGAATTTACATTCCGCCAATGGAGCTCTTTTTCGTGAGCTTCTTGCAGAGACTCCTTTTGTGCCTGTAGTTCCCTGTTGCCCTCTGTTAGCTTTCCGATTTCGGATTCCGCTGAACTGAGTTCTGCCTCAAGTTGCGCGATGCGATCTTGAGGGTTGGGGCTGGTTGAGCCGTCGGGGTTTGGGGTTGACCGGGGTTTGGGAGTAATCAACACTGGCATGGTTCATCTCCTTGTTAAATTGACGAAGAACTTGCCTGATCTTGATGATTCAGACAGCCCCTTTCAGGACATGTCACTTAAACAATAAAATGGCCTTTTGTCAAGCCCACGGCCAGCTATCCCCAACAAACAAAAAAACCGCTCTTAAGCGGTTTTTTATGGTCGGGCCAGCGGGGCTCGAACCCACGACCTCCTGCTCCCAAAGCAGGCGCGCTACCAACTGTGCTATGGCCCGATAACTGCGTCATAATAACCCAAGCCAGCAATCTTGTCGAGCCTTGATAATACTGGCTAGTTCTGCTAAGCTGGCACGAAAAGGAGGGTCTCATGCGCACCATCATTCTCGTCTGTGTAAGTCTGTTGCTTCTTTTTTCGTGTGCCGCTCCGTCAATCCGATCCTCAGCCTCTCATCCGCAGGATCGGCCTACGGCCCCAGGGCCTCTGACTCACAGTGTGCCGGAGCAACAAGTCGTTTCTATCCCGATCGAGACGCCCCCGCCCCGAAACCCGCGGCTTGCGCCAACATCGTCTGCCGGACAATTGCCTCAATAGGCAGTTCCGGCATTTTTTAAACCTTGTCAAAACACATACTTTTGATTAGAATGTGGCTTACAAATACAGAACGCGGGTATCGTATAGTGGCTATTATGCGACCCTTCCAAGGTTGAGAGGCGGTTTCGACTCCCTCTACCCGCCCCAGACAAAAA
>CAZPAP010000027.1:0-14996 GCA_964584725.1 uncultured Gammaproteobacteria bacterium | reverse complement strand
CGGCGATCCGGTGATTGTGAACGAGACGATTGTCGCAGTCATGCAGCCAATGGCAGAGTGGGCTTATAAGCGGAAGATACCGCGCGGTGCGAATGTCTTGTTCCTGTATTTTATTTTATTCGGGATTTTCGGGTTGGTGATCACGCTCATGATCCCGACCTTGATAGAGCAAGCGAGCAGGCTGGCGAGTTTGCTTGGCCAGCAATGGGGCTGGATCCAGAGCATTTCGGATTCATTCAAGGATTTCGCCGGCAGATACGGCTTTTCAATAAATATCAATTCAGGTATTGCTTCGATCCAAGCTCAATTGGGCGGCGCAGCCAATCGGCTCGTAGATTTGTTGGACACAGTGTTTGGCGGCATTGCCGCATTCATCGTAGTTTTGGTCATGTCATTTTATCTGGTAGCCCAGGAAGATAAGGCGATTACGCTGGTGCAGGATTGGGTTCCGTCCAAACATCGAAAATTCGTTCTGCATCTCATTTCGCAGCTGCAGGATAAGATGAGCGGCTGGCTCAGGGGCCAGATCATACTCGCAGTGATCATCGGAGTGATGTATTTCATTGGATTGTCTGTCCTTGGCATTGAAGGCGCGCTGGTGCTGTCAGTCTTCGGAGGCTTGGTCGAATTCATTCCCTATCTCGGGCCCATTCTTGCGGCCGGGCCGATCTTGCTGGTCGCTTTCAGCCACTCGACTGTGACGGGTTTGTTGGCTTTGGCCATGATGGTCGTGGTCCAACAATTGGAGAACCAACTCGTGGTGCCCAAAGTAATGCAAAAGGCAGTGGGCCTGAATCCATTGATCAGCATCTTGTCTTTGCTTGTAGGCGCCCAACTTTTTGGATTTGTCGGCGCATTGATGGCCATACCTTTGGGCACAGCAGTGGTTTTGATCATCAAGGAGGTCAAAGCCTACAGATCAAATTCATAATCTATGGCTGTCCCAGATCCAAAAGCCCAGACGCTGGCCCGCCCGCCTGTTCCGAAAGTAAGCGGCCCTAAACTGGGGAGGAATGTCTTGACCTGTGCGACGTTGTTGATTGCGGTTTGCGCGATATTTTTTTTGGTGGTCGCTTACCTGATATCCTTGACCGGGATTGTTGAGTTTCCGGTTTTGAAGGATTATTACCATGCGCCAAGCCCTAGCCGGCAAGTGGTGTATCAAAAGCTTGATTCGCGCGAGTTTGAGGCCTTGGTTTCAGCCCGCATCCGCGAACAAGTGGAGGACGGGGTCAAAAACATGGCCATAACGATCAACGAGAAAGAAGTCAGCGGCTTGTTTGCCTGGGGCATAGCTCAGGGCCTGCGCAACAACTTGGTGATCGAGCAATCCCAGGTGGCTGTTTTGCAGACTGGCTTGGAATTGTTTCTTAAATTAAGATGGGCTTTGGGCCGGATCGACCTTTTGATGCAGGTCAAACCAGTCCTCCAAGCTGATGGTTCTGTTAAGTTTGAGCCAGTCAGCGCCGAGCTGGGCATGGTCAGCCTGCCATCCTGGGCCATCTTGCCCGTTATGAGCAATATCTTTGCCAAAGATATGGGCGCGTGGGATCTGCAGGCCGGCAGCATGAAGATCAAGTCATTGAATTTGAAAGACGGCAAGATTGTGATTAACTTCTCGATAACTAATTGAGATCCTCCGATGTTTCTCTTTTACCGCATTCTTCCCTTGTTCAGCTCGCTCATAATCGCGTCTGCTTTTTATTTTCAGTTCAATCAGCCTTTTGATTATCCTTGGTTTGTGGCGATCAGCGTAATCGTTTTGGCAGCCTCTGCTTATTTGATGTCGCGCAAGCGTGTTGATTTGTTGGATATGGTGGAGAAGATGCTGCCGACTATGCTGCTTATCCTGGCTTTGGCTTTTGCCATGCTTCTGACCGAAGGGAGATTCGAGCAATTCATGGTCATCGGGATTTCGTTTGTCTGCAGTTTTCTGTCTTTGCAGCTGCTTTTCTTTTTATGTTTCATGCCCTCGCGCTATCCGGTCGGCGGGCTTTCGCGCGTGAACATCGCTTATGTGCCTTTGATAATTCTGTTCGCAGTCTCCACCTCCACGGGTATGATCACGTTTTTGCACACGCCGCCGTGGTCGCACATAATCGGCATGACGATTTTGGGCATTTTGCTTTTTCGGACCACTGGCCACCCTGAAGCTTCCGGCAAACAGAACAGGACTTGGATGCTGGTCGGAGCTATTACGGGCTTGTACCTTGGTTTGCTCGGTGCCATGCTGCCGCTCGGCCTTTGGCAGCAAGGCGCTTTGAGCATGATAATTTTTTGCGGCATCTTGCGCATGCGGCGTTATCTGTACAATCCTTTGCCCAGCAAGCGCCAGGCTGCCTCAGAGTTTGCGTTAGCCGTGGTTTTTTTGCTGGCCATTGCCATCACCTCTCGTTGGCTCTAATATCGCGGAACGTATTATAATATCAATATGAAAATCGATTATAAGGTCATCATCCTCTTTGTCGGGCTGAATGTCGTCATCGGTTCTGTTTCAGGCGGCGTGGCCGGATATTTTTCAGCCCGAGCTACGAGCTACGAGCTGCGAGCTGCGAATCAGGTTCCTGGGCTCGCACCGACCAGTACAAAACCAGTCGTGGAAACAACATCCACGTCAACCATCAAGCTTTTGCCTTTAGTGTCTTTGGATGCGTCTTCTCGGGCTGTACCCGAGGGCATATCAACCCGCAAAAGCCCGGTAGGAATATTGTATGAGCACAAAAAGGGTTCTGACCCGATGCTTTTGCCGACCGAGGAAATCGGCCGCGTAGTCGCCCTTACTTCGGACGGCTGGTTCGTGGCCCCACTCTCTATTGTCCAAAATAATCGTGCAACAGATATGGTTGTCTGGTATGAACATGCTGCATACCAAGTCCAAAAAGCCTTGGCTGACCAGGTTACGCAAAGCGTGTTTCTGAAAACCGATGCGCGCAACTTGTCGGTCGCACCTTTCGCTTCTTTGACTGGCAGCCGGACCGGCGCTGCAGTCTGGATAGAGAACAATGTCGCGGATTTTGTGCCCACGGCCATTGTCTCGTTCCGTTCTTCAGAAAGCCCAACCGCAAAATCAAGCGACAGGATCGATCGCAAGCTTGTTTTGATGGGCGCCATCGTCAACCAAGAAAAAGGTTCGCCAGTTTGGGATTCATCCGGCTCATTGGTCGGCTTGGTAGAATCTTCAGCCCAAGGAAAAATCATCGTAATCCCGTCCGTGGGCATTGCCGCATCGCTCCAGAGCTTGTTGTCCGACAATCAAATCAAACATGCGACCTTGAATATCCTGAGCATTGATCGAAGCTTGGTGCGCTTGATGCCGCCTGGCGATGGTTTGCCGGAAAGGGGAGCGTGGATCAAAGAAGAAAAGAAAAATCAGGTCGTGATCACCAAAGCCGGGCCAGGGGATTTGGCTGGCTTGAAATCCGGGGACGTGATTTTGCAAGTTGATCGTGATATACTGGATGGGAGCGTGGATCTTGGGGACATCATTGCCCAATATCGCCCAGGCTCTTCCGTAGAAGTCCGCGTCTGGCGCCAAGGCAAAGAAATCAATTTGCCGTTAACGCTTGGGTCCCAAGTATCCAGCGTGCCACTCAACTAAAAAACGAATTCGTATATTCGTATACAAATTCGTAATTCGTAAACCAAACCAAATGCCATCGACAAATTTCGTGCACATTTATTTACGCAATTGGAAGCTCCTGGCTTTTTGCGTTTTAGGAGGCTTGGTTTTGGCCATGATCGTTTCCTTGTTCCAGCCGTGGAGATTTTCATCGACCGTCAGGCTACTCATCACCCAGACTAATGCCACGGGCATAGATCCATACACGGCCATCAAATCCACGGAGCGCATCGGACAGAATTTGGCAGAGCTGGTTTATTCGTCCAGCTTTTTTAATGCAGTCATGAACCAGGGCGGAATTGACCGAACCTATTTTCCGACTGATGAAATCGACAAGCGCAAGGCCTGGCAAGAGGCGATTGAGACCAGTGTTGTGCCAGGAACCGGGGTAATGCAGGTGGTTGCCTATCATTCAAATAGGGATCAGGCCACGGCCATTGCCATAGGCGTGGCCAAGGAATTAGTGGCTCAGGCACCTAACTTTTATGGTTATTCTGTGCGTTTGCAGGTAATAGACGACCCCTTGCCCTCCAGGTTCTATGCTAAGCCTGATTTAGTGCAGAACTCAGCCTTTGGCTTGGTTTTCGGGTTTTTGATTGGTTCGGCCTGGGTTTTGGCTAGGATAAGGCAAGTTAGCTGATTGACAAGTAAAAAATACCAAGGTAAAGACGCTATATAAAGCGTCTTTTTTAGATGCCCGCTACTCTTGACAAAATCTTGGTTTTATGCTATATTCTTTTATTCTTTTGACAGGTGTGTGCATGCGGCACTGGAGCCGTTTCATGCAGGTTGGGAAGTATTCCTCCTCTTCTCAACAGGCATGGGACGACTTTAGGATCGCAGTACGATCTATGTTCGTTTCATCGCAATCAACCCAAACCCAAACTTCGGTCAGCTAACGCCGCCCCCGGCAATTGGGGGGCATAACCATGCCCCTCGTGGGGCCAAAGCCCTGAGGGGCACAAGTGCCCTTTTAAGGGGCGGAGGATTACGCCATGAAGAAAATCATCGTGTCTCTTGTCTGTTCCGTTCTCGCATCGCTGTTCTCGCAGGCCGCAGTGGCCACTGAGCCGGTGTGCGAAGAAATCAAGAAGTGCCAGGCCGAGGTTTGCGAGATGGTCAAGGCATGCACGCCCGCGACCAAGGCAGATGACAAACCCAAGGTCATCTGGCGCGAGGAGTACGTCTGCTCTGGGAACTATGATCCCCTGAAGAGCAAGAACGGCGGGAAGTGCGTGTGCAAGGAGCCTGACAAGTACCATCCGTACTCGCTCAGCCGCGCATGGGAAGAGGACACCAACCGGGTCGACCCTTCCAACCCCAACGTCAAGTACCACCGGCTCTACGTGCGCTGCGACCTCTCGGCCAGAGCCGTGCTGGAAGCAACGCAGCACACCATGAACATCCAGCAGCAGGACATCGTGGACCTGACGGAACGGGTGAGCAAGATCGAAGGCGTCGCTGCTGATCACGAGGTTCGCATCGGCAAGCTCGAAGCGAACGACGTTGAGCAGGACAAGAAGCTCGGCGAGCTGGACACCTACAAGGCCACCAAGCTCGAGGTCAGCAAGAAGGCTGACAAGGCCGACCTGGACAAGAAGGCTGACACCGAGTGGGTCAAGAAGTGGGTGAATGCACATCGCGTTCACTTCACTGCCACCGGCGGTGTGGCATACGCGGCCATCCCCGGGTCTTCCATGGGCTTCGGCGTCATGGATGTGTCACTCGGCGGGTTGTTCGGGGAAGGGGACATTGGGCTCGACGTGGGAGGACGATTCATGTTCTCTCCCGGAGGACTCAACTCCAGCACCTACCCCAACAGCAAGTCGGGGCAGACCTACGGAGTGGGCGTCTACTCCCGAATCACGATCGCTTTGTCCGACGACAAGCGCACTCGCCTCGGCCTCGGTGGTTCGTACACGCAGTTCGGCAGATTCAACGACAACGCCGAACGTCTCGGCGCCATCACTGGTGCAGACGTGTCGATCACGGTTCCGCTCTCTGATCAGGTCGTGGTGGTTCCCTTCGGAACGCTCGGCTCGGCCATGACCGGAGATGGCGCGGCGCGCAAGACTGGCTTGGGCGGCATGCTGGGGGTAACCCTGGGCGTGACGTTCTAGACAGTCGACAGCACATTCAATACACCTGCTTGAGACAGAGGAGTTCTACCTCTTCTGTCTCGCAGTCCCAAGTCGTGGAGCAAGCTCAACGATTTAGGACAACTGCTGAGTCCATGGTGGATTCGGCAGTACGCAACTTCAAACAACACATCCTTCCTCACCATGAGGAAGATTCACGGGTGGTCAACCCACAACGCAGTACAACGGCGACGAAATTCCATTCCTTCCGGAGGTTTTCCCATGAATAAGACGACGATCATGATGATGGTTCTCGGTTTCTCGTCCGTTCTCGTCGCAGCTTGCGGCGTGGACACCACTGCAGAGGTCTGCGAAGCAGGCACCTGCGGCGCAGCTGGTTCGGCCGGAGCATCTGGCGCCAGCGGCACAGCAGGAGCAGCAGGAACCGGCGGTTCGGCCGGAGCAGACAGCGGAACTGACGGCAGCTCCGGCTGCAACCCCGGTGAGAAGCTCATCGGCAAGTGCTGCCCCACGAATGTGGCAGCCTACCAGGTCTGCCTGGCCGACCGCACCTACGACAAGTGCGTGGGTTGCGACGGCACAGGCGGCTCGGCTGGAACCGGCGGAAGCGCTGGCACCGGCGGCTCGGCTGGAACGGCTGGCACCGGCGGCACTCCTCAGGTCTGTGTGCCTGGCGAGCAGATCAGCTGCACTTCCGAGTGCTCGCAAGGGCAGACGGGAACAAAGACCTGCAACGCCGCAGGCACGGGCTACAATGCCTGCGTTTGCAAGGATGACCAGCACAACGTGTACCACGAGGACAAGGATGGCGATGGCTACGGCAACCCCGACGTCACGCTCATCAGCACCTCGCCCACCCCGCCTCCCGGATACGTGGTCGACGGCACGGACTGCAAGGACTCCAACGCCTCGGTTCATCCCGGCGCGACCGAGCTTTGCAACGGCATCGACGACAACTGCAACAACGTCATCGACGAGGGTTGCAGCACCTACACCCACTACCGCGACGCGGATGGGGACGGGTACGGCACCAACAGCGGGAACATCAACGACCAGGTCACGGACAGCAACGTCAATGCGCCGGCTGGGTACTCCAATTCCCACGACGACTGCAACGACTCCAACGCCTCGGTTCATCCCGGCGCGCCCGAGCTCTGCGATGGCAAGGACAACAACTGCAACAACGTCATCGACGAGGGTTGCGGCGCAGGCGGATCGGGCGGCGCAGGCGGCACCGGAGGTTCGGGTGGAACGGGTGGTTCGGGCGGAAGTGAATTCAACTTCGGCTCTGACCCCTGCGGCGCAGCTTCGGCTGCTGTCCGTGTGGCCGAGATCACCTACACCGTCGGCAGCGGCAACCACCAGACCACGGTGTTCGGCGCCCTCGTCAAGAAGGACGCTGACAGCGACAACATCGTGGACTACACGGAATTCTGTTCCCTGACCACCTTCTTCACGGATTGCGTGACTCAGGGCCCCGGAACCAGGACGTGCAAGGTCATGGCGCGCGTAGGCTTCGACCTGTACTACCAGGTGTGGGAGCAGCTCGAGAACAACTCGGGCAACCGCTACGCGTGCACCATCCCCGGCATCAACCCGCCGTCCGAGATGTTCCAGTCCGGCGAGACCATGCTGGTTGGCAGCCCTCTGGTTTCCGCTCACGCGGAGTCCGAGGTCGTCCAGCAGCGCAACAAGCAGCTCCAGATCGACGGGATCAACTGCTACTCGCGTCCGGGTCTGGACTTCTAGCCCCACCGGGCCGGTTCTACACCGGCCCAACTCTCCTAAGAGCTTCTGATCAGATTCTTGATCGGAAGCTCTTTTTCGTTTATTTAAGCCTTTTTATCCAGTTTTTTAGTGTTTTAAAGCCCCCTTTATTAAAGGGGGATCAAGGGGGAATAATTTTTTTTGGCCTTACCCATTGACAAAACCAGAAAAATTTGCCTAAATAGGTGCAAACCAACGTTTCTTGACACCCAGAACGGGAGGACGTCAGATGAACCGAATCAGGCTGATTGCATTGTTCGTTGCAGTACTCGCGTTTTTCGCGAGCAAACCAGCTCAGGCCGACCAGGCCAAGCTGCTCGCCTGCGTGGAGCAGTGCACGAAGCAGATGAACATTTGTCTCACGGGCCAAGAGCCCAACCTCTCCATCGTGTGCAACGGGGTTGCCGAGTGCAATGGCCTCGACAAGAACGATCTCAGCGTGTTCCACGACGTGTGCGCTTTGTGCATCAACGGCGCCTCGAAGAATTGCCCCTCTGCAGCACCGCCTGCCACGGACAAGGCTCCGCCGAGCGAAGTAGACCAGCCTGTGCCGCCACCTGACACTTTCGAAACCAGGTGCAAGAGCCTGAACGGCTGGCCAGTGCCAGACGTTGATCCAGTCACGCAGAAGCCCATCAGGATTTGTTTGACCCCCTTGGGCGTCCACAACCGGCTCAAGGCTCTCGAGGCCAGGATGATGCAGTACAAGGACAATGGCCAGCCTGTGCCACCTCCTCTCAAGGATCAGATCCAGAAGGAAGCGGGCAGTGCCCAGTCCGTGCTCGAAAAGCTTCGGCAAATGGGCGTCCAGAACGCTGAGTTCGAGGAGCTGATCAAGCGCCTGCTCAGTGATGCCCTCGGAGGTATTGCCAAGGACATCAGCCAGATCAAGCAGAGGAGTGCGTTGCAGGATGAACGCATCAAGCATGTGCAAGACGCGGTCACCTCCATTCCTCGGTTCACCAGGCCCTCGCCTTCATCGAGTCCCACCTTGACGAACGCCTCGGTTCGGCACGCGCTCATGGGCCTGTACATCGGCCCGTACTATGGCCGCAATCTGTACGATCACTACGGTGTGGCTTTGCATGCCGTGGGCATCGAAGGCGCGCTCTTGCCCTCGCTCTCACAGACCGGCGCTTGGCGCTTGGAGCTCAACTTCGGCGCTGGCTACGGCGGGTTCAACACAGCCCAGGCCAATGGCTTCAGTGTCGGCGAGCGGCTCTGGGAATCGCATGTACATCTAGGACCGCGCTACACCTGGGAGTCAGGAGTGGCGCTCACCGGCGGCCTGGGCATGAATCGTAGGTCGACCTTCAGTCACGATGACGTGGCTGCGACCTGGATTGGGGCCTTCATCCAGCCCAGCTACAGCCTCGCCAACAAAGATGGCCACGGTTTCTACATCCTCGGCCGGCTGGGCGTGGGCAACACGCACTTTCAGCACGCAATCATCGACAGTACCGGCAACAAGCGCGACTACGAGTTCAACGTTGGACTCGGGTACGCGTTCCTGCCATGAACCTATGGGGCGGCAAGCACTCTCGCTTGACCGCCCTTTTTTATTACGCTTCGCTCGTACGAATTACGAATACGAACGAATATACGAATTGGTGTTGGGGCATCCCTTGTGGGTGCCCTATCCGATGTTTGGAGCTTGGTCTTTCCTTGGATCTTGCTTCTTGGTGTTTGGTGTTTGCCCATGTTATAATGGGCCTGCATGGCGGAAGTGATTGGACACGAAAAGATTTTGAAATTACTTGAGCTTTGGAAAGATAAGCCCGCTTTTGCTTATTTATTTGTCGGCCCGGCACACTTGGGTAAATCCCTCGTGGCTGAGAAGTTTGTCCGTGAGCTCGTATCGGATGAGTCACAAGTCACAAGTCACAAGTTGCAAGAGTTGCGATTGCATCCAGATATAATTCTATTCGAACCAGAAGAGGGGAAGAAAGAGCTGTCAGTCAAGATCGTGCGCGAACAAAGAAATAGGCTTTACAGCCGCCCGCAGATTTCCAAAAGGACCGTGGCTTTTTTGCCTTACATGGATAAGATGAATGATGAAGGTTTCAATGCTTTACTTAAAGTCATGGAAGAGCCGCCGGCTGATGCTGTGTTCGTGTGCGTGGCCGAAAACATTTCGCGCATACCAGCCACCATCTTGAGCCGCATGGTAAAAATCAACATGTCTTTGGTGCCGCAAAAACAAATCGAGCAAGCCTTGATCGCTCAAGGCATGCCAGCTGTTGAAGCCCACAAAAAATCCATCTTGACTCGCGGCAGACCAGGCTTGGCTTTGGTTGAACAGGATTCGTCAACCGAATTTATTGAAGCTGCCCAAGATTTCGTGAACGGTCCAAGCTTGGGCCACCGCTTTGCAGCCAGCGAAGCTTTGTCAAAACTTTGCGATTCAACCGAAGACACGTCTGCGGCCTGGGCCGAGGCTTTGAGCGCCTGCGGAACTGCTCTGCGATCCAAGTTTTTGTCTGACACTAAGCTCGCCCTTATCCTAGGGCAGGGAATCGCTGATGCCACTGGCGCCATCGGGTCGGCTTTGAATCCGCGTCTGATGCTGGACGCGGCTGCCATAAATGCAGACCAATCATTTTTAAAACTTCCTAATTTTTATCCAAAAACTTTTGCCTTAAGCCTAAACATATGAAAAATAAATTTCTGATCGGTTTGCTTGCCAGCGTAACACTGTTCGGAGCCGGGTGCTTCGGCTCGTCCACCACCACATCCACTGGGCCTGATGGCGGAGTCTGGAAAACCTCGGACCATGGCGTGTCTTGGGTGCATAAAATCGCGCTCGTGACCGGGCCGAAAATATCAGCTGGCGCTGCCAGCCTAAGCGTCCAGGCCATGACCATGGACAAGCAAGACAGGAACGCGATCTACCTTGGCACCAAGGGCAATGGGCTAGTTTATTCATTGGACGGCGGAGATTCGTGGACGCAAATGGCCAAACTTGATGCCGCTGACATCAAATCAGTATCAGTGGACAGCAAAAATCAATGCACGATTTATGCCACGAGCGCGAATAAGATTTACAAGACAAAAACTTGCGGACGCGTTTGGGACTTGGCTTTCTTTGATCCGCGCACTGACAAAATAATCACGCAAATCGTATCTGATTGGTTCAACCCGACGATCCTGTATGCGGGCAACAACGAGGGCGACATCCTGAAATCTTCAGACGAGGGCGCTTCGTGGCAAGTGGTCAAGCGCGCTAATGCCAGCGTCACATCAATTGTGCTCAGCCCGCAGGATTCGCGCGTAGTTTATGTCGGGACTGATGGCGACGGATTATGGAAGACTTTGGATGCAGGCATGACATGGGTGCAGACCAGGAAAGAGTTTGGCGACATCGGTGATGCGCGCCGCATAGCCAAAGTCGTGCCCGACCCAGTCAACGCAGACCGTATCTATCTGGTCCATCGCGGAGGCATAGCGAAAACTTCAGACAAAGGCCAGACTTGGCAGGCTATGAATCTTATCGGCGAGATCGGGGAGAACTTGATCGCTGATTTGGCCATTGATCCGAACTCCAACCAACGCATGATTTACACTGGGCCAACAGCTTTGGTTTTCACCAGCGATGCAGGCCAGACTTGGGAGGCCAAAAAACTTCCGACCACGACCAGCGGCGGCTCAACAGTCATGATTGACCCGAAAGACGGCAATATCATCTATCTCGGGACACTGCCTCGCTCAAAGAAATAACGCGTACCCAAGTTGACGAGAGGGCCAGAATCGGGCATACTGGCCTTACATTTTATATGTCCAATTACATCAAATCTGCCGAAGCTGAATTCGAGCAGGCTATTGAACATTTCGCGAAAGAATTGAAGAATCTGCGCACAAACCGAGCCAGCGCCTCTTTGGTTGAGGACATCCGCGTGCCGGCTTATGGCTCAACCATGGAGCTTAAAGGCGTTGCATCCATTACCACGCCTGATGCGCGCACCATCCAGATAGAGCCTTGGGACAAAAACGTGGTCAAAGACATCGAAAAAGCCATCATCGCGTCTGGTTTGGGCATTAATCCCAAGATCGCCGGCACAGTCATCCACCTGAACCTCCCGCCCATGACCGAGGAGAACCGCCGCGAGATCGTGAAGATCATGAACCAAAAGACAGAAGCGGCTCGTATAAGTATGAGGGCTATCCGCGAACACATCCGTGAACAGGTCATAAAAGACGAAAAAGCCAAAACCATTTCCGAGGACGAACGCTTTTCATTATTGGAACAATTGGACGGAGCCGTGGGCAAGGCCAACGACAGGCTGGATGCCATGGCCAAGGAAAAAGAAATTGAAGTCATGGCTGTTTAAACTATGAAAGAAGATTTAATGGATAAGATTGTCTCGCTCTGCAAAAGACGCGGCTTTATTTTTCCTGGCTCAGAAATCTACGGCGGGTTCGCGAATTCCTATACGTACGGCCCGTATGGCGTGGCTTTGAAAAACAACATCAAGAGTTTGTGGTGGAAAAAGTTCGTGCAAGACAGGGAAGATGTGGTGGGCATAGACGGCCCGATCATTCTGCATCCGCGCGTTTGGGAAGCCTCGGGCCACACCACGAGCTTCAATGATTCCATGGTGGATTGCAAAAACTGCAAAAAGCGCTTTCGCGCCGACCATCTGGTTGAAGAAGCTACAGGCCAGGATCTGGAAGGCAAGGCAGACGAGATGAAGAAAGTTTTGGATGAAAAAATCAAGTGCCCGAATTGCGGCAAGCAAGCTTGGACTGATGTGCGCAATTTCAACATGATGTTCGAGACCAAGCTGAACACCACGGACGAGGCCAAAGAAGAGATCGCCTATCTCCGCCCCGAGACAGCGGGTGCGATTTTTCTTGAATTCAAGAACGTGCTTGATTCGGCGCGCGTCAAGATCCCGTTCGGCATTGCGCAGATCGGCAAGGCCTTCAGGAACGAGATCGTGGCCGGCAATTTTATTTTCCGAATGCGCGAATTCGAGCAGATGGAAATAGAGTATTTCATCCGGCCTGATGCGGATTGGGAAAAAATATTCGGGGAATGGCTCAAGCTCCAGGAAGAGTTCGTGCTCGAGCTGGGCGTGGACAAAAAAGATATCAGCTTCCGTGAGCATCCCAAGGAAAAGCTGGCCTTCTATTCCAAAAAAACGATCGACATCGAATATAACTATCCTTTCGGCGGGTTCAAGGAACTGTTCGGCTTGGCTTATCGCACAGACTATGATCTGACGAACCATGCCAAGCATTCAGGCCAAAAACTGGAATATTTCGATACGGAAACCAATCAGCGCTTTGTGCCGCATGTGATCGAACCGACATTTGGTTTGGATCGGAGCATTTTGGTCTCATTGCTTTCGGCTTATCACGAAGAAAAGGTCAGCGGAAGCGAAGAAGGGGATGTGCGCGTTGTCCTAAAGCTCCCCAAGAACTTGGCGCCCATAAAAATCGCGATTTTCCCTTTGCTCAAGAACAAGCCAGAGCTCGTGGCCAAAGCCAGGGAAGTATTCGGCCTGCTCAAGAGCAAATTCGTGTGCGAATTCGATGACAACGGCAATATCGGCAAGCGCTATCGCAGACAAGACGAGATCGGCACGCCTTATTGCGTCACAGTTGATTTTGACACTTTGCAGGACGGCACAGTCACGGTCCGGGACCGCGACAGCATGGAACAGCCAAGGGTCGCTGTGTCTGATCTGACGGCTTGGCTTGAAGAAAAGTTGAACGCATAATCTTATGGACAAAGTCAAAAAGAAAATCCTGAAGAACGGCATGCAGCTTTTGCTCGTGCCGCAAGAAGGAGCAGAGTCCATGACTTTGTTGGTTTTGGTCAAGGTCGGTTCGCGCTATGAAACCGAAAAAACGGCCGGTGCCGCGCACTTCATAGAGCACATGCTGTTCAAGGGCACGGAAAAGCGGCCCAACACCCAAGCCATTTCCCAGGAATTGGATCGCTATGGCGCAGAATTCAATGCTTACACGGGCAAAGACCTGACCGGCTATTACATCAAGATGGATGCCAAGCATGCGGAGACTGCCGTGGACATGCTGCATGACATGCTGTTCCATTCCAAATTCGAGAGCCATGAAATGGAGCGCGAGCGCGCCGTGATCCTGGAAGAGATAAAAATGTACGAGGATAATCCGAGCGCCCATGTATCTGACATGCTGGAAGAGGCGCTTTTCCACGGGTCGCCATTGGCCCATAACATCGCCGGAACCAGGCAGACCATGGGTGCCATGAAACGCCAGGACTTGATTAATTTCCTGGAACAGTATTATATTCCGGAGCGGATCACTGTGGTGGCCGCAGGCAAAATATCGCCTTTAGTCCAAAAGATGGTTGAAAAGTCGTTTGGCCGCGTACCAAAGGTCAAGCAGCGCAAAGACCAGCCCTTTATCTGTTTTGAGATGCCAAAGGAGCTTAAGCACCCGATTGCACTCAAGAACAAAAAGACTGAACAGACCCAGCTGGTGATGGGCTTTGTAGGCCTGCCGTTCGGCCATGCGGACAAGAGCGCAGTGACCTTGCTCTCCAGCATGTTGGGCGGAACCATGTCATCCCGCTTGTTCGTGGAAATACGCGAGCGCCGCGGATTGTGCTATGCCATCCGTGCCAGCCACGACTCACTGGAAGATACTGGCTTGTTCACGATTGCAGCTGGCTTGGACAAGTCGCGCATCAAAGAAGCAGTCAAAGCCATTTACAGCGAGCTGAACAAGATCATTGATGAGCAAGTCAAGAACGACGAGCTCAAGCGCGCCAAAGATAATATCCGCGGCCGAATGGCTCTCGCATTCGAGGATTCTGCCACGCGCGCCGAATGGTATGGCAGGCAATGGATCTTTGAACGCGGTTTGAAGACGCCTGAACAGCGCTTGGCTGAAATAGACAAAGTGACTGCAGAAGATGTGCGGCGCACAGCCAGGGAGATCCTGAACCCCAATCACATGGTAGTGGCTGCCATCGGCCCGGTCAGGTCGGCTGAAAGTTTTAAGAAAATAATAAATTGGAAGAAATAACTCATTTATATGCGCAATCTCCTAATAGCGAACTGGAAAATGCATTATGGCCCTATCAAGGCCGGAGGGTGGATACGTGCTTTTAGGCGCGAAAGGCTGCCCAAGGATGTTGATATCGCCGTAGCCGTGCCCCATGTTTCCATGGCCGCGGCCAGGGCCTCGCTGGGCCGTGCCTCCATACCTGCCTTGGCTGCGCAAAATTGTTTTTGGTCTGATGACGGCGCATTCACGGGCGAAATTTCGCCGAGCATGCTTGAGGAATTCGGCGTGCAATATTGCTTGGTCGGCCATAGCGAAAGGCGCATGCTTTTGGGCGAAACAGATGAGATGATCGCCAAAAAAGCCTCGTTCTTGCAGAAGAGCGGAATCAGCCCGATTATCTGCGTAGGCGAAACAGATTTGCAGCAGAAAAAAGGCGAGGGCAACAAAGTCGTCAAACAACAAGTGGTCGCTGCTTTGGCCTCGTGCTCAGCCAGCTCCAAAACCCCGGTAATCTT
>CAZPAP010000026.1:0-15824 GCA_964584725.1 uncultured Gammaproteobacteria bacterium | reverse complement strand
AATTGCGGAACGCGAGGATATACTGCCTGATCTTCGGAGCAGTCCTGACCTTGAAGGATTTCGATGCCTGGGTCTCGAAGCCCGGTGAGGCCGGTTCAAATGCTCAGCTTGATCGGCTGTTCCTTCAGGAGTCGATCCAGAAGAATGCATTCCATGCGCGTCAGATCGTCATTGAAGTGAAAAAGGGCATTGCGGGCGGGATTCAGAACTTCCTCATGCCGCCTGGCACAATGGATCAGCTCAAGACAATGGAGCAGGCTCTGCCGGCATTCAGACAACGGGCCAATGAGCAGCAAAAGACCATGCAGTTCCAAGAGGATGTGAACGCAGCTCAAAAAGCCTGCATGCAAAAATGCGTAACCACGGGTCAAGGCACGCTAGACGCTTGCGAGCGCATCTGCGGCCCAACCCTCTGAACTTTCGTACGACTCAGCTGAATCAATGCGATTCGGCTTTTTTATTTAATGCCAGGCACCTTAAACCTCTTGCACATGTCCTGCACTTCCTTGCGCACTGATTCGTACCACGCATCTGTTTTTAATGATTCTTTGAATTGCTTGATGAGCGCCAGGCGAGATTCCTTGTCGCCAGGCAGTTGCACGTCTTTAATGTGCTCGGCAACTTGCGCGATCCAATTGGCGATTTGCTTCATCTCTGTCTCGCCCATGCCTCGCGTTGTGGCCGCGGGCGTACCAAGACGAAGACCGCTCGGATAGAACGGCGTACTCGGGTCGCCAGGGATCATGTTGCGATTAGCGATCAAACCGACTCGTTCCAAGGCCAAGTCCAAAAACATTCCGCGGCCAGGGCCAGTTGACGTCAGATCAACTAGGATGAGGTGATTGTCAGTGCCGCCGGAAACGAGCTTAAAGCCGAGTGACATCAACTCTTGCGCCAGCGTCTTTGCATTCGATACGACTTTGGCTGCGTAATCCCTGAACGCAGGTTGCGAGGCTTCTAAAAGCGCAACGCCAATGCCTGCGATGTTGTTCAAATGCGGGCCGCCCTGCAAGCCAGGGATAATGGCTTTATCGATCTTGTCAGCCAAATCAGCATCCTTGTCCAAACCTTTTTGCGTTGTCATGATCATGGCGCCGCGTGGTCCACGGAGAGTCTTGTGCGTTGTGGTCATCACAATGTGTGCAAACGCAACCGGGCTTTCGTGCTGGTTGCCAGCAATCAAGCCGCTGATGTGCGAAATGTCAGCCACCAAGTATGCGCCCACTTCGTCTGCGATTTGCGCGAACTCGGCAAAAGGTATGACGCGCGGAATGGCAGTGCCTCCGCACACGATCACTTTTGGTTTGTTCTCTTTGGCCAGACGCCTGACTTCGTCCAAATCAATCTTGCCGTCAGCTGTCATGTGATAGGGCACGCTTTTCCAGAACTTGGAGGTCATTGAAAATTTCCAACCGTGCGTCAGATGCCCGCCATCCAGCAAATTCAAGCCCATGATGGTTTCGCCTGGTTCGCAAATCGCAGAATAGATGGCCAAGTTGGCTGGGGAGCCAGAATAGGGTTGGACGTTCACATGCGGTACGCCAAATAAAGCCTTGGCCCGGTCGCGCGCCAGGTTTTCAACCTTGTCTGCGATTTCATTGCCCGGATAATAGCGTTTGCCTGGATAACCCTCGGCATATTTGTCCGAAAGCACGCTGGAGAGCGCTTCTAATACAGCTGGCGAAGCATGATTCTCAGATGGAATCAGGGTCAGACTGTTTTGCTGGCGTTCTGCCTCAGCTGTGAGCAAATCAGCCATCTGCGGGTCATTTTGTTGCAAATACATAATGGCAATAACTTACATCAAGATTGACTCTTTGTGTAGGTCTGTTTAAGCTGGTAAAATACTTGCAATAAAAATTAACTAAAAATTATGAAACGTCTTTTATCTGTGTTTGCGCTTCTTGCTATTTTTGGTGCTGGTTGCTCTGGCTCTTCAGCGCCCACGAACAATAGTCAGACTCTGCCCTCAAGCGATCAAGGCCAACCTGTAGCCCAAGCCGGCTATACTTCAGCCCAGGTTGCTACGCATAAAACGGCTTCTGACTGCTGGTTTATCATCAACAACAAAGTCTATAATGTCACCTCATATTTGCCTAACCATCCAGGTGGAGATATTTCTCAATATTGTGGTACAGACGCATCAAGCATGTTTAATACGCGCCCGGACGGCACATCACACAGCAATCGCGCACAACAGGCATTGGCCCAACTGTTGGTCGGAGATCTGACGAAATAGACTGCAGAGAAGTTGAGTGATAACATCCGCTCATGCTAGATAAACGCCACGAACAGATACTTTTGTTCTTGAAGGAAATAGACAAGTGCAAAAGCATTGAGCGCAAGATTTTGACTTCATCAGGCAAGCCAGAGAATGATGCTGAGCATGCTTGGCATATGGCCATGATGATATTGTTGTTTGATAAGGATTTGGCGCCGGATATTGATCGTTTGAAACTGATCAAGCTCGCCTTGATGCATGATTTGGTGGAGATTTATGCAGGCGATACTTTTGCTTATGATAAAGAGGGGAAGGCCACGCAAAAGCAAAGGGAGGATGATGCGGCGCAAAAGCTTTTTTCCATATTGCCAAATGACATGAAAGAAGAGCTGGAAAGCCTCAGGAATGAATTTGAAAGCCGCGACACTTCAGAATCCAAGCACGCGGTCTCTTTTGATAAGCTGCATCCCATGCTTATGAATCTGTTTACTGAAGGCAGTTCATGGAGCAAGTTCAAAGTTGATTACAAGACCGTGGATGATTACAAGCGCCCCATGATGGAGCATGATCCATTTGTTTTGGCGCTGTATGAGTACGTGCTTGAGGATGCGAAGAACAAAGGTTACTTGTCACTTGATACTTGAGGCTGTTATTGGTATCCTTTGGCTCGTATGTTACACGTGCATTCGTGGAAAAAAGTCCATTTGGTAGGCATTGGCGGCATCAACATGTCGGCCGTAGCCAAGCTGCTTTTGAACGCTGGAGCCAAAGTCACTGGCTCGGATTTGGTTGCTTCGGACATGACTGAGGATTTGCAGAAAAAAGGGGCTATAATCAAGATCGGCCCGCACAGCCAAGAGAATGTGCCGCTTGATTGCGATGCTGTGATCCATACGTCTGCTGCACCAGATACGAACCCGGAGAGGATAGCGGCCAAAAACAGGAATCTGCCTGATATAACGAATTTTGAGTGGATGGGCCAGTGGTTTTTGGACAAGCGCGTGGCACTCGTCACTGGCACGCACGGCAAAAGCACGACCTTGGCTTTGCTGGGTGAGATGTGCCGCGTCGGCGGGTTGGATCCGACAGTCGTGCTGGGGAGCAAAGTCCCTGGCTGGCCAGACGGGAACCTCTTGCTCGGCAAATCTGACTTGGTTTTGATAGAAGGCGATGAGTATGCCAAACATTTTTTGGAATTCCATCCGCAGGCTTTGATCATCAATAATATTGAGTTGGACCATACGGATGTGTATGCGACTGTCGATGATGTACGCAAGACTTTCGAGCGCCTTTTGCATCAGGTAAAGGCTGGCGCTGCGATCGTGGTCAATGGCGAAGATCCTCAGATCGAAAAAGCGATCAAGCCGCTGATCGCAACACATCAGCTTGAGGTCGTGCGCTTTGGCAAAGGTTCAGCAGCTTTGCGCCCGCGGCCATACGAGGCCATGGTAGAAATGCGCAGCTCAAACGGCCACATGTTGATTTCTATTGATTTTGCCAAAAGCCAGCTTTTGCTTGAGTCGCCACTCATGGGCGAGTTTAATGGCATGAATGTCGCGGCCGCAGCTTTGTTGGCCAGCAAGCTTGGCGTGAAAGACGAAAGCATCAAACAGGCAGTGAAGGACTTCAAGGGCATTTGGCGCAGGATGGAATTGCTTGATATGTACAATGGCGTTCCAGTCTATTCTGACTACGGTCATCACCCGACTGCAGTGTGCGCCACACTCAAAGGTGCGCGCGCCAATTTTCCGGGCAAAAGGATTGTGCTCTGTTTCCAGCCGCATCACAAAAATCGCACCAAACAGCTTTTTGACCAGTTCGTGCCATGCTTCGGCGAAGCAGATGTCCTCGTTCTTTGTGAAATCTATGATGTGCCTGGCCGCAGCGCGGATAAAGACTCCAACGTCTCTTCAAAAGATCTGTTGGATGCAGTCAGCAAGTCTACTGACCAGAAAAACCTGAAGCAGTCGCTTTATGCGCCTGACCCGGCTCAAGCCGTTGATATGACTCTGAAACTGCTCCAGCCAAATGACGTGTGCATCTTCATGGGCGCCGGTGATATTGATGAGGCTGTGAGGAAGGTGGTCAAGGCAGTGAAGGTGTGAGAATATTAATGAGTTATGTCACCAGACCAACTTACCAAATTCAAACAAGCCTTTCCGCAGACTTTGGAGAACGAGCCCATGGCCAAGCACACCAATTTGCGCATTGGCGGGCCAGCCAAGCTGTTTTTGATGGCTGAAACGCCTGATGTGTTGGTTTTGGCTTTGGAAAAATGCAAAGAGCTCAGTCTGCCCTTTTATGTTTTCGGCGGCGGGTCAAATATGCTGGTGTCAGACAGCGGGCTTGACGGCTTGATGATCCAATGCGCTTTCCGCGAAATAAAATTACGCAACAAAACAGTCACAGCCGAAGCCGGGGCCATAACATCCATGGTAGCGCGTCAGACTGCTGAAGCTGGTTTGGCTGGTTTTGAATGGGCTGTGGGCGTGCCTGGCACGATCGGCGGCGCCATCTTCGGCAATTCAGGCTGTTATGGCGGCGAAGTCAAAGATACTTTGGTAACAGTGGACTGCATCCGTCTTTCGGATCTCAAGCGCATGGTCTATACCAAGGCTGATTGCAAATTCGGTTATCGCGACAGCAAATTCAAGACCGAGCCGCATGTGATTTTGCGCGCCACTTTCGGCTTAGTGCCAGGCGAGGCAGAAGCCCTCAAAAAGCGCATGGACGAAATCGTTCAATTACGCAAAGAAAAACAGCCTTTGGAAAACGGGAGTGCAGGCTGCATGTTCAAGAATTTTGTTTTTAATGACGAAGCAGAACTTGAAAAGCTCAAACAAGATGTCAAAGACATCCCGCAAGACATGCTGGACCGCAAGTCCATTTCAGCCGGCTGGCTGGTTGCCCAAACAGGTTTGCTTGGCGAGCAGATAGGGGACGCGCAAGTGAGCGAAAAGCACGGCAATTTCATCGTCAACCTGGGCAAAGCCAGGGCGCAGGATATTTTGATGTTGACCAGCAAAGTAAAAATGAAAATCAGGGATGAATACAGCATCATGCTGGAGGATGAAGTCCAGCTCGTAGGCTTTTGACTGCCCGTTGATAGTGCCTTATCCTTTAAATATAACAAGCACCCTTCGCTGAAAGCTATGGGTGCTGTGTAAAAGCGAGGAATATGACTTTTAACATACGTGCCATGGGCATGGACATGACGGACGCGATAAAGGACTATGCCGAAACAAAGTTCGCAGGCCTTGAGAAATTTTACGATAACATCATCCACATCGAAGTTGACTTGGGGTTGGATACGCACCACCATCTAAAAGGCGATATCTACAAATGCATTACCATGGTGCAAGTGCCTAACCATGTGTTCAGGGTAGAAAAGGACGAGAAAAATCTTTACAAGGCAATCGACAAGGTAAAGGATCATTTGCGCGAAGAAATGATCGCTTGGAAAGAAAAGGTCAGGGGGCGATAATACGCTTAA
This sequence comes from uncultured Gammaproteobacteria bacterium, assembly GCA_964584725.1. GTDB lineage: Bacteria > Patescibacteriota > Patescibacteriia > 2-12-FULL-60-25 > 2-12-FULL-60-25 > MWCR01. Next base: position 10,110 of record CAZPAP010000026.1, on the reverse strand, counting down.
CCCCAAACCCTTAACCCATAACGCGGGCTCAAATGGTATGGAATTTGAGGATTTATTGATTTGGAAACTTTCTGAAGAGTTAACTATTGAAATATATAAAGAGTTTACCAGCTGTCGTGATTATGCTTTTAGGGATCAGATTCAGCGAGCGGCAATATCTTTGATGAATAATATCAGCGAAGGATATGAACGACGCAATGACAAAGAGTTCCGTCATTTTTTAAGAATAACCAAAGGTTCGGCAGGTGAAATAAGATCAATGCTGCGTGTCGCACCGAAATTAGGTTATATCAGTTTGGAGAAAAGCGAGTTATTGATCGATAAATGCAAAAGACTTTCAATGTTAACGGCTGGATTGATTAGAAAAATTTCGCAAGACCAAAGCCTTGCAGGCTAAACACATGGGATTCAGGGTTGCGGGTTTAGCTTTGAGGGTTAGGTTAAGAGTTGGGCTAAATGCGTTCAGGGTTGCGGGTTTAGGGTTAAGCCATCCCGTTGACTTTTAGCACTGAAATGAGTAATATAGCCAAGATATGTCTATTTATACGAAAATATTTGGAGACCCGAATGAGCGCGAAGTTAAGCGGATAAAACCCTTTGTAGATCAGGTAAATGCACTAGAACCTACGATCCAGACGCTGACTGACCAAGGGCTTAAGGACAAGACTAAAGAGTTCAAAGACAGGCTGGAAAAAGGCGAGAAGCTGGATGACTTTCTTCCAGAGGCTTTTGCCGTTGCCCGCGAGGCCTCAAAACGCAATCTGAAGCAGAGGCAATACGATGTCCAGATCATCGGCGGATATGTTTTGCACAAAGGCCAGATCGCTGAAATGAAAACCGGTGAAGGCAAGACTTTGACGGCTGTGGCGCCGGTTTACGCCAATGCGCTTTCAGGCAAAGGCGTGCACGTGGTCACGGTCAATGATTATCTGGCCCGCCGCGATACTGTGTGGATGGGACAGGTCTATCACGCTCTGGGTCTTTCAGCCGGCTGTATCCAGCATGAAAGCGGGTATGTGTATGACCCGGAGTTCAAGGCAGAGCCCCAGCACGATGAGGATCGCGACGAGACAGGGTCGTTCCGCGTGGACATGGATTACTTGCGCCCGGTTTCGCGCAGCGAGGCTTATGCGGCCGACATCACGTACGGCACGAACAATGAATTCGGTTTTGATTATCTGCGCGACAACATGGTCATGAGCTTGGATCAGATGGTCCAGCGGCCTTTGCATTTCGCGATCGTGGACGAAGTAGACTCCATCTTGATCGACGAAGCGCGCACCCCGCTTATCATCAGCGGCCCGGCCGAGGAATCCAGCGAAATGTATTATCGTTTCGCATCATTGGTGCCCAAGCTTGATCCTGCGACCGACTACAATACCGACGAAAAGCTGCGCGCCTGCACAATCACGGAAACAGGCATCTCAAAAATGGAAAAATGGCTGGGCGTGGAAAATTTGTATGCCCAAGGCGGCGTCAAACTCGTCCATCACTTGGAAAACGCTTTGCGCGCCTATGCCATGTACAAGCTGGACAAGGATTATGTGGTCAAGAACGACGAAGTCTTGATCGTGGACGAATTCACGGGCCGTTTGATGATCGGCCGCCGCTATAGCGAAGGCTTGCATCAGGCTATCGAAGCCAAGGAGCATGTCAAAATCCAGCGCGAGAGCATTACCATGGCCACGATTACTTTCCAGAATTATTTCCGCATCTATGAAAAGCTGGCCGGCATGACTGGCACGGCCACGACCGAAGCCGAAGAGTTCTCGAAGATCTACAAGCTGGAAGTCGTTTCCATCCCGACCAACAAGCCGAACAAGCGCTCGGATTTTCCGGATCGCGTTTTCCGTTCCGAAAGCGGCAAGTTCAAGGCCGTGGTGCGCGAAATCAGGCGCTTGCATGAATCAGGCCAGCCCGTCTTGGTCGGCACAGCTTCCATCGAGAAGAACGAAGTCTTGGGCCAACTGCTGGAGCTTGAAGGCATCCCATTCAATCTCTTGAACGCGAAAAACCACGAACGTGAAGGCGAATGGATCGCACAGGCTGGCCGCAAAGGCGCAGTCACGGTCGCGACCAATATGGCAGGACGCGGCGTGGACATCATATTGGGCGGCAACCCGCCGTCTGCAGCTGATGCGGAAGTCGTGCGTAATTTCGGGGGCTTACACGTTTTGGGCACAGAGCGCCACGAAAGCCGCCGCATCGACAACCAGTTGCGCGGCCGCGCCGGCCGCCAAGGCGACCCTGGTACGACTCAATTCTATGTATCGCTTGAGGACGACTTGATGCGCATTTTCGGTTCAGATTCAATGAAGAAGAGAATGGAAATGCTGCGCATCCCCGAGGACGAGCCGATCGAGAGCAAGATGCTGTCGCGCGCCATTGCCTCGGCCCAGAAAAAAGTTGAAGGCCATCACTTTGATATCCGCAAACATCTTCTTGAATACGATGACGTGATCAACAAGCACCGCATGGCAATCTATGGCCAGCGCCGCCAGATCCTGGAAGATGCTGTCAGGCCCACGACCGAAGGCGAGCGCCCGCTTAAAGTGCGCATCATGCAGGCAGTTGAAGGCGAGATCGAGCAGATCGTACTGTTCCATACAGGTTCGGAAGACCCGGCTTTGTGGGACATGGAAGAAATCGCCAAAGCCATTGGCGCGCTTTTGCCGGCTGATGTCGATGCGGAATCCAAGCTCAAACAGATCGAGGTTTCGTTCCACAGCAAAATGGACATGGCCACCAAGCGGACTGAGATAATCGAGTTGTGCATCAAGCTGGCCAACGAGGCTTATGGATTGATAGAAAACAGCATAGGGGACAAGGCTTTCATGGCTGAAGTCGAGAAGAGCATTCTCTTGCGCGCGTTCGATGATCTGTGGATCGAGCATTTGGACAACATCGACCATTTGCGCCGCGGCATTGGCTTGCAGGGCTATGCCCAGCATGACCCGCTCGTGGAATACAAGCGCGAGGCTTATCGCATGTTCAATGAGTTGAACTCTTTGATCAACAAGGCTGTGGCGCATGCTGTCTTCAAAATCCAGATCGCCAGGCAAGCCGCTGTGCGCCAATTCCAAATGACCACAGGCAATCAGCCTTTGGTTTTTCAAGGCGCAGCCAAAACGTCTGATGAATTCAACCGTGACGCGTCGAACGTGACACGTGACACGTCTGATCCGAAATATAAAGATGTCGGCCGCAATGATCCTTGCCCATGCGGCGCAAAGAAAATAGATGGAACCCCGGTCAAGTTCAAGCATTGCCATGGTAAATAAGCCTCACCTCTCTCAGTAAAATTTAAAAAAGATCTCATCTGAGATCTGATAGGAGGCCAAGACTAGTCAGCAGGACTTTTTCGCAATTTGTAATCGTCTGGTTTCTCGACGGGCTCATCGCAGATTTCGCCCAGAGAGATATGTCTGATTCGGGCAGTTTCTGCTTCAGTCTTGTCGTTGAACGGACCTGCATTTTTTTCTCTGAGGTCAGGTCTGAGGTAGGTGTAAATCCACATTTTTTACTCCTTGTTAACAGAAAAATTAACATGGTTACTTTTATATTGTCAATTCAGCTGGTAAGCGTGATATAATTTTGTCATGTTGACCTATAACCCATTTGAAAAACTAAGGACTTCGGAACCGCAAGAAAAGGAGAAGAAGGAAAAGAAGAGCCCATTTTTAAGCGTGCTTGATGACCGCAATAAAGCAGTTTATGCAGTTGTTGATATAGAAAGCCAGTGGAAAGATGGCAGACCATTGGATCCTCAGGAACGGCAAGAGATGGAGGAAAAGGTCAATAGCGCAGCCTTTGCTATTCGCGAGCAAGTAGATACTCTCAAGAAAAATGGCTTGTCAGAAAAAGAAGCTAAAAAGGAAGTCGGAAGTAGTTTCAATGGTTTGGGCGGTTTTAATCGGTATAGCGTTCATGGCGATGGAACGATTTGCCTTTCATCCTACCATTCAATCGGTCCATGCATTGAAGCGGCTAAGGAATGGGGTATAGGAGTCACACCGGAAAAAAATGATCGCGAGACATGGAGCATGCCTTGCCCTTGCGGCAGTGGAGAAGGTTACGGCCGATGCCACGGCCACATGTGATAAAAATGATATGTCTGCTCCTGCTTGGTCGCAAGAAGCGTTGAGCCTAAAGCTCGGGAAATATCAACATTATAAAGGCGGCATGTATGAGGTTATCGGCCTTGCACATCATAGCGAGACTTTGGAAGAGTTGGTCGTTTATCGCGCCCTGTATGATCAGGGCTCGCTTTGGGTCAGGCCGCTTAAGATGTTTTTGGAACAGGTTGAGGTTGAAGGCAATTTCGTGCCTCGATTCAAGTATATTGGATGACCAAGGCCCAAAAGTGCTAATATGGTTGTCGTATGACAATGAATCCAGAAATGGACCAGACCAAAAAACAAATCTGGAATCCCGAAGGGGAGGATATCATCCAACGCAGGAAGTCTCAGCTCGAAATGCAGAGGCAGGACATCCGCGATTTTTTCAAAACAAACAGGACAGAGAGCAAGCCATTGGACCCGATCGAATTGAATGCGCTTGATTTGACTGTTGATAATTTCGAACTGGCAAAAGAAGTGTATGCGCAAATGGCCATGGAGGAATTGGACAAAATCGCCAGCGACGATGAACTGGCAAGGATAAAACTGCAGAATAAACTTGATGTGAATCAAGGCATAAGAAGTTATGATGCAGGCTGGTGGAACATGCAGCTTTTGTCGCCGGAGAGTATCGCGAAAATAGCCAAGCAAGACGCTGACAAAACCAGGGAGGCGCAAAAAAAGCAAGCCGAAAAAGAACAGAGGTATGCTTTGCAGGAAGCACGTTCAAAGATCAAGAAGCGCCCAACCATTACTGCAGACCAGGCGCAGGAATTCCAGGAGTGGCAAAAAGTGCAGCAAGCTTCAATGGAAGGCGGGGGATTTGCTGGAACAGCAGAAGCAGAGGCCCCAGAAGAATTGAAAGAAGAAATCGGCAAGGCCGAAGGCAAGGTCAGGCGCGGCAAGGGTTTCAAGACCGCGACTGGTGAGTTTGAGCCAAAGGCTGAAGCATTTGCCGTTGGTTTGTCGCCGGAAATGTTAAATGCCCAGGGTTTTGTCCAGGAGTTATCTAAAGAGTTTTCCAAATCAGAATTAAAACTATTCAAACCGCACGCAGACAGGTATCTGAGGAACGTCACTCCGAGGAGGAAGGAGTGGGAGGATAAGATCAAAGAAGTAAAAAAGGCCGAAAATCTGGATAGAGCGAATGAACTCCAGGCCTCATCCAAGAGAGAGGCTGAACTGAATCGAACAGTTTTGGAGGAGCTGGCCAAGGCAATCAAAAACAATCCTCAGATTTTGGAACAGTAGGCAAAAGCCTGAGACTTGCATTCTAAGCGTTGTTTAGCTATACTTTCGCCGATATTTTATGTCTAAAAAACTACCTTCAGTTTCAGGTGTCCCGCGGGTTTCGGTCAAACGCCGCGTTGCCCTGATTGCACTGCTTTTTGTGGTCGTCGGAGCCATTGTCTATCCTCCTCCGGCTAACTGGTTGATCGACCAGGCTAACTTCATGCTCAAGACGCATTTTGGGCATATAGACAAGCCTTTTGTGTTGGGTCTGGACTTGCAAGGCGGCACGCGTTTGGAATACGAAGCCGACGTCTCACGCGTAGCCTCGGACAAGCAGACATCTGCCTTGGACGGCGTGCGCGACGTGATCGAAAGGCGCGTCAATTCCATGGGTGTGTCAGAACCACTGATCCAGACGACACGCACCGGCGATTCCTGGAGAGTCGCTGTTGAACTGGCTGGCGTGAAAGACATAAACCAAGCCATAAAGATGATCGGTGAGACCCCGATCTTGGAATTCAAGGAACAGAACACGGACGCTCCGCGATCCCTTACGGCTGACGAAAAGAAACAAATCGAAGCGTCGGACAAGCAGGCTTCGACAAAGGCCGCTGATGTTTTGGCCAAGGCCGTGAAGGATCCGAATAATTTCCAGAATCTGGCGAAAGACAATGGAGACATCCAGAGCCAGAAAGATGCAAGCGGGGATTTAGGTTTCATAAAAGACAAACCGGAATACGCGGACATATATGCAGCGGCCGTCAAAGCCGAGGCTGGTTCGGTTTTGCCGAATGTCGTGAAACTGGCCAATGGTTATGCCGTGGTCAAAGTCGAAGAAAAGATAGATGTAGGACAAGAGATCCAAGCCGCGCATATCCTTATCCAGTAGGCCGGAGCGCAAATGGCCCCGACATCGACCGTCAGGACAAAAGAAGAGGCTTTGGCCAAGATCAAAGACATAAAAAAGCAAGCCACTGATAAGAATTTCATCCAATTGGCCAAACAGTATTCCGAAGAGCCAGGTGCCAAGGACACGGGCGGCGATTTGGGTTGGTTCGGCAAAGGCGCCATGGTCGCGGAATTCGAGAATGTGGCATTCGCTTTGGCTAAGGGCCAAATTTCCGATCCGGTACAGACTTCTTTCGGTTATCACCTCATCTATAAAGAGAATGAACGCAGCGTCCAGGATGTGCACGTGCGCGTGATCACTTTCAAGAAAGTGCTTGAATCAGATATCTTGCCGCCGACAGACGCGTGGAAGACGACCGATCTGACCGGAAAACAATTGGTCAGTGCCGGGGTAGAGTTTGACCCGCAAAGCGGCGTTCCAGAAGTCGGTCTGCAATTCAATGATGAAGGTACCAAGTTGTTCGCTGCAATCACCAAGCGCAATGTCGGCAAGCCAGTCGCGATTTTCCTTGATGGCCAGGCAATCAGCACACCGACAGTCCAAACCGAGATCATGGGCGGAAAAGCCGTGATTACCGGCAACTTCAGCGTGAATGAGGCTAAAACTTTGGCCCAAAGGCTTACGGCCGGCGCATTGCCAGTCCCGATCAAATTGATCGCCCAGCAATCAGTCGGTCCGATACTCGGAGAATCCTCGGTCGCAGCTTCATTGAAGGCGGTGCTCTGGGGTTTGCTCTTGGTCTCCTTGTTCATGATTTTCTTCTACAGGCTTCCGGGTTTGATTTCGGTCTTGGCTTTGGGAGTCTACACTTTGATCTCAATGGCCATCTTTAAAGTCTTGCCTGTCACGCTCTCATTGGCCGGTATCGCTGGCTTCATACTTTCCATCGGCATGGCAGTGGATGCGAATGTGCTCATCTTCGAGCGTCTGAAAGAAGAACTGAAAAACGGCAAACCATATGGCTTAGCCATGGAAGAGGCCTTCAAGCGCGCCTGGCTCTCCATTCGCGACGGCAACATGACATCCTTGATTTCGTGCGCAGTCTTGTATTGGTTCACTTCGTCAGTGGTCAGAGGCTTTGCCCTCACCTTGGCTATCGGCGTGTTGGTCTCCATGTTTACGGCCATTACCGTGACCCGCAACTTGATGCGCCTGATTTGCACGAACACTGTCGTCTCTAAATTAGGATGGTTCTTCTTGGTACCTAAGCAAGAAGCGCAGACAGAGAATAAAGCCTAAATATATGAACATAGTAAAATATCGTTACATCTGGTACATCATCTCTGCGGTGATGATCGGCACGAGCATTGCTTTTGTGGCCATCTTCGGCTTGAAGCAGGGCATTGATTTCGCCGGAGGTTCGTTGGTCATGATCAGGTTTGAGGGGCAAAGGCCTACGCCAGTAGAGGCCGAGGGTTTGTTGGCGCCCCTTGATTTGGGCGGAATAGTCGTCCAGCCTGTAGGTGAAACCGATCTGAGCTTCAGGACCAGGGTCATGGATGAGGATACGCATCAGAAGTTTTTGGCAGCCGTCAAAACAAAATACGCAAACATCACTGAGCTCAGGTTCGATTCAATCGGTCCGGTGATCGGCAATGAATTGCGCACCAAATCCATCTATTCCTTGGTCATAGTCTTCATCGCGATTTTGATCTACATCGCTTTCACGTTCAGGAAAGTATCTGTGCCGGTCCAGTCCTGGAAGTACGGTCTGATCACGGCTTTGACCGCTGTGCACGATGTAATCGTCCCAATCGGCGTCTTTGCTTTGTTGGGCCATCTGCATGGCACAGAAGTCGGGACATCGTTCATAGCCGCAATCCTGACTGTCATGGGCTTTTCGATTCATGACACGATCGTGGTCTTGGACCGCGTGCGCGAAAATCTGCAAAAAACATCAGGCGTGTTCGAAGAGATCGTCAATCGTTCGCTTAACCAGACGATCGTGCGCTCAATCAATACGACAGTGGCAACGCTTTTGGCCTTGGTCGCTGTCTTCTTGTTCGGCGGAGACTCGGTGCGTGACTTTTCGCTGGCCCTGATCATCGGCATTACGGTCGGAGCCTATTCGTCCATCTTCATCGCCGCTCCGCTGCTGGTGACATTCCACAATGTTTCCAAGCGCAAAAAAGCGTAAAATTTCCCAGGTCACACAGTAGAGACGCCCTGCCAGGGCGTCTCTACATTTGTATTCCCGCACATTAATTTTTATGCTATCATAAGTGCGTATGCAGGATTTTTTGAACTTCCTGAACAATGGATTGGTGTTTGATGTAAATGCTTTCCTGGTGCAGGCAGGCCAGAGCCCATTTCAGGCCATGGCTTATTTATTTGTACATGGAGGTTGGATATTGTTCATCATCGCTTTTATCTGGTCCGTGGCCCAGGGATGGCTGTATTGGAGGCGCATGCAGTCTGCCAGACAGAAGGAGTGGGTAGTATTGGCCATAGACATCCCGAAATTCTCGGAAAAAGATCCAGGACAGTCGCTTAAGGCCGTTGAGAACATGTTCGCCCATTTTGCCGGAGCGCATTCTCCGATTACCTGGACCGACAAGTGGATAGGAGGCAAATTCCAGGATCCGATATCATGCGAGATAATATCCATCGAGGGGCATGTGCAGTTCGTGATCCGCAGCTTGCGCATTTTGCGCGATCTGATCGAAGCATCTATTTATGCCCAGTACCCCAATGCCGATATCGTGGAGATAGAGGATTATGTAAAATCAGTTCCGCGATTTTACCCGGACAAGGAATGGGATTTGGCCGGTACCGAGATGATCACCGTAAGAAAAGAGCCGTATCCTTTCAAGACCTATCCTGAATTCGAACACTCCATGACCGGGGAGTTCAAAGACCCTTTGTCTGTTCTGCTGGAAGCTTTTTCCAGGCTAGGTACCGGCGAGCAGGCTTGGCTTCAGTTCCTTGTCCTTCCAATGGGGCAAAAGGAATGGAACGTGAAAATGACTGAGCTCATCAAGAAACTTAAGGGCGATAAAACGCCGGCTAAGCCGACTTTAGCCGAACAGATCCTATTCGCTCCGTTCAATCTGTTTATTGCCATTGCCAATGAGTTCATGGGTGCTGGTTCAGCAGCGCCAACCAAGGCAGAGAGCCCATTTGCGGCCAGGATGTTCAACTTGACGCCGGGCGAGCGTAAAGCATTGGAAGCGGTGGAAATCAAGGCTTCCAAAGTCGGATCAATGGGCAAAGTCAGATTCGTGTATGTCGCAAAAAAGAATGTGTTCAAGAAGCCGCGCATTTACCAGTCGTTCATCGGGTTCATGAAGCAAATGAACAGCAATGACATGCAATCCCTCAAACCTGATACTGATGTAGTCGGCATGAATGGGGGGCTATGGTTCTTCAAGGATCGGCGCAATAATTTCCGCAAAAACAAACTTATAGAGAATTACCGCAATCGCGCCACATGGGAAGGCATGCCTCCGTATTATGTCGGCACCGAAGAACTGGCCACCTGGTGGCATTTCCCGCATACTTTCCAGGTAAAGGCGCCGCAGCTTAAGAAACAGGAAATCAAATATACCGAACCTCCGCAGAATATCCCGTTTGCCTGAGTATGAGCGAATTGTATAACCACGACCACGAAAACGAAGTGACCATATTCGCCGAAACCAACTTCCGCAGCCAGCGGAGGCGTTTTGGCATAAAAACGGACGATAGGCGCAGGCACATGTACATCATCGGCAAGACAGGCATGGGCAAAACGCAGCTGCAAGAGAACATGGTCATGTCCGATATCATGGCCGGGCATGGCGTGTGTTATGTTGATCCGCATGGGGATACGGCCGAAAGGATCTTGGATTTGATCCCGTCCAACCGAATCAA
>CAZPAP010000025.1:921-15943 GCA_964584725.1 uncultured Gammaproteobacteria bacterium | reverse complement strand
GAAACATCGTGCATTTTTCTCCGCTCTGTAATGGCACACGGTACAACGAGTCCTTCCTCCAATTTCCGAAGCGATTCACAGCCAACGAGATACAACGGAACTGGCCAGTGCAGTCTTTTTTCCAAGATTCGCACCATGGCCTTCAACTGAATACGACATTTCGCATAACCCCAATCCCAATCGTCATGAAAAATCCTGTATCGGCGTATCTCTTTGTCGTTCAAATCCGCGCACTTCTCCTTCATTACGAGAACGATATGCTGTCCGCGCCGTGAAGACCCTGTGAATTTCTTATCACAGTACGCCACAACCGGAAAAGCTATATCATCCCTCTTCAATGTAGCGAACTCGGCAAAAAATCGTTCCGGCTGTTTATAACACCAACGGTCCGGGTAAATCCGTTCGCTAACCCCTTCCAGCCAAGCCAATTGAATCCCAAACAAATCCGCCGTCTTCTGAAGAATCTCAACAGTCAAAACTGACAACAATGCTGCAGGCGAACCGACTCTAGCCAGGCCAATCTCTGGAATCATCCGAGGTATCTGCGAAATCGCAATCCCGTGGTCCTGGAATATTTGCACAAATCGATCCGCGACCACGGATGCAGGATTAATTTTTGGTTTGGAAAATATGCGCTCAAACAAAGCGCGAAGGTCAACGGATATGCCGTACGCGCTCAGCTTCAGGTCGATAATGTTCTGAGACATTTGTTTACTTAGCCACTTCGCGAACAATCCTGCAACAGACTGCGAAAAATATATAAACAGAGACAGAGCTGGCGAGAGAATTTGAGCGTGACTTAGTGCATATGCTTGGTCTTATCGACCAGCGTAAACGGTTGGCGAACGCCCTTGTCGTTGACTTTCCCATGGATCCGTCAGACAGGCCACGGTCTTCGCTGATATGAAAAATCCACTTCGTTGCTGAAGTGGATTTTTCTCCTATCGACCGGGTTAAGCCCGTTCGACGGGCTGGTGCCGAGGGCCAGGATTGAACTGGCGACGCAAGGATTTTCAGTCCTTCGCTCTACCACTGAGCTACCTCGGCAAAAGCCTCAGAACGCGCATATAATAACCGAATCAAGCGAAAGACGCAAGACTTACGAGCATCTTGTCAGGTTTTGCAGGATAGGTTAAGATAGCGCACGTTAAACACGCGGGCGTGTAGCTCAGATGGTTAGAGCGTTACACTGATAATGTAAAGGTCCCTGGTTCGACTCCAGGCACGCCCACCATCCTTCGCTAAAGCTACGGCTGGCGAAGGCCACGTAAAAAAGACCCTTTTGGGTCTTTTTTGCTTTATGCCTTTCCAGACCCCAGTTTTCTGCTAAAATGGTCTAAATATGAAAATCGGCATAGACGCCCGAATGATGGGTGCTGAGAATACTCGGGGGATAGGGCGTTATATCCAGGAACTGGTGAGCGCCATGCTTGAGATTGCGCCTGAGAATGAGTACATTCTTGTCACACGCACAAAAGACCATGCTTTGGCCAACAAAGTCAAAACCGTAATCGCTGATATTCCTTGGTATAGCCTCAAGGAGCAGACGCAGATGTCTGAGGTTTTAAAAAGCCTTGGCGCAGACATAGTCCACGTGCCGCACTGGGATGTTCCTTTGTTTTACGATGGGCCGCTTGTGGTCACGATCCATGATTTGCTTTTGCGCCACTATCCAGCCAGTGCCAAAGCCAGTACTCGAAGCTGGCCAGTCAGGCTGATTAAACGCGCAGGCTTTCGTCTTGTTCTTAATCATGCAATCAAGTCCGCGAAAAGGGTTTGCGTACCAACTGAATTCACGAAAAAAGATTTGATCAGTTTTTATCCCGAAGCTTCGAGCAAGGTCGTTGTGACGGGGGAAGGGATCACCTCATTAATGCAAAATGCAAAATGCAAAATGCAAAATTATTCCGACGTGGGACGTAGGACGTGGGACGTAGGACGATATCTGTTGTACGTCGGCAGTGCTTACCCGCACAAACGTCTTGATTTACTTCTTGGCGCCTGGAAAACTCTGTCCAAAGACTATCCTGATTTGCGCCTTGTGATCGCCGGCGAGCTGGATGTCTTTATGCAACAATCGCAACTCGTAGCTCGTAGCTCGCAACTCGAGAGGGTTGAGTTTGTGGGCAAGGTCTCGGATGAGGATTTGGCTGAGTTGTATTCCAAGGCCACAGCCTTTGTTTTTCCTTCGGAATTTGAGGGCTTTGGCCTGTCTCCGCTTGAGGCTTTGCAGGCTGGTTGCCCGGTCATAAGCTCGGATGCCGGACCCATGCCAGAGGTATTAGGGAAAAATGGCGTGGTGTACTTCAAATCAGGTTCTCAAGATGGTATAATTAGGGCTGTCAAAGCGGTGGTGGATAACCTTGAACTATTGAAACAGCAGGCAGTGTTGGCCAGCAAGGAATTGGCGATCAAACATTCATGGAAAAGTGCTGCCAAACTCACTTTGCAGGCCTATAGTTGGGTTCTGAAAAACAAATAAATTGTTCATTGTTCCGCTTCGCTTAGACTTGAGCATGCCGCAGGAAATTTTAATAACAAATACAACGGAGGAGGCCAAAGACAGGGCCGCTGATTTTGAGTTGCTTTTTTCCAAAGTGGTTGAGCAGGACGGGATCGTGATGTGCACGCCGTCAGGCATCAAAAAGCGATTGGCCCGCCAGCCCAAGGTCAAGGAATTCAAAGCTTCTGTTTTTAGGGCGCCGGAAAACTGCAATGATACTTCAGGCAAGATAGAGGAGTTTGATATTGAGACTGTGGCTTGTTTGATAAAACGCCACGAAGAGCCAGAAGAGCAGGAAATCAAGATCGCATTCAAATCGCATGAGCGCAGCCCGTATGTGGTGTCTTTGCGCGACTTCACTTTCAGCGATCCAGAAGACAGGATCTGTCTGGACGACCAAGCAGCCTATCATCAGGCCATGCCAATCGAGTCATTGAGGCACGAGTCCCTGGTCGCGCAGACCTTGCGGAGCAGTGCCCAGCCTTGGTCAATAGCCGAGCAATTCACTACTTCGTCATCAGCCAAAAAATCCAGGTTGAAATTATTCTACAAAAGCCTGAAATTGGAAATGGCTTTGCAGTACCTGAGCTTAAAGCGCGCCTTAGCCGGAGCCAGGAAAAAAGAAACAGCTGTTGAACAAGAAATAGAAAGCCAAATGGAGCGCATGGTGGCCGAGGCTGAAGCGCCGCGCATATCATTCGTCAAAACCGTGGTCGGCTTTTTCGCTTTAGCTGTGGTGATCACGCTCCCGGCCCAAGCTTTGGTCATGTATCGGCAGGCCACGAATACCCAGCAAGCAGTCCAGGATCAAGGCATGGCTGCGCTGGCTGATTTGACCAATGCTTATGGAGGCAATGCTTCCATCGCATCCGATAAACTGTCGTCTGCCTCAGGCAAATTCCAGGAAGCCGGGCGTTTGCTGGACCAATCGCGCGTTTTGGCTGTGAGTGCGGCAACTGTCATGCCTTCCAAATACCGCAGTGCCAAAGCCTTGCTTGAAGTGGGGGACAAGCTCAGCCAAGCCGGCGGCTTGCTGGCCCTGGGCTTCAGCAAGATTTTCGATGATCCGTCGCGCGGCATAATCGAACGCGTGGAAGTCTTGGGCGCATATGCGCGCGGCGTGCAGCCCCTGTTGTCTGACGCTGAAAAAGCAGCCGCCTCAGTTGATCCGTCAGCTTTGCCAAAAGACAAGCAAGGCCAAATAGCTGAATTATCCAAACTGATCGGGCAATCCAAGGAATCAGTACGCCAGATAGCTGTCTTGTCCGACGCGCTAGTCGGGTTTTTGGGCAAAGACGGCATGCGTACTTATCTTTTAGTCTTCCAGAACAATACGGAATTGCGTCCAAGCGGCGGATTCATCGGATCAATGGCCGAGATCACGGTTGATAACGGAAAAATCGTTTCGGTCTATACGCCAAAAGGCGGGAGCTATGATCTCAAGGGCCAGCTGACTGAGCGCGTGCGTTCGCCTCAGCCGCTCCAGCTCATAAATGCGCAATGGCAATTCCAGGATGCCAACTGGTATGCGGATTTTTCCAAGTCAGCCGAAAAACTGCGCTGGTTCTGGAGCAAGTCAGGCCAGCCGACCTTGGATGGCTTGGTCGCGGTCAATGCCTCGTTCATGCAGAAGATGCTCAAGATCACAGGCCCGATCGATATGCCTGAATACGGCAAGGTCATCACGGCCGATAATTTCATGGATGAAACGCAAAAGGCAGTTGAACTTGAGTATGATAAAAAAGCCAATACTCCAAAAAAGATAATCGGCGATCTGTTCGACAAGCTCATGGAGCGCAGCAAATCTTTCACCAAAGAGGAGTGGCTCGGCTTGGCAGCGGCTGCCAGCCAATCGCTTGATACCAAAGAAATCCAAGTCGCCATGTTCAAGCCTGATGAAGAGAGCTTGGTCGAGCGCTTCGGCTGGAACGGACAAATGAAGAGCACGTCCGGAGATTCCTTGGCCATTATCGGCACGAATATCGCGGGCCAAAAAACAGATGGCGTGGTCAGCGAAGCTGTAACGCACACAGCACACATCCAGTCTGACGGAAAAATCATTGATACTGTGCGCCTGAGCCGCACGCATGCCGGGATAAAGAACGAACTGTTCCATGGAGTCAGGAATGTCGAATATCTTCGCGTATATGTACCCAAGGGCTCTGAACTGGTTTCTGCCACGGGGTTTGATACGCCGCCGGCCAATCTGTTCAAACAGCCTTTAGATACTGACCCGAGCGACAAGGATGTGGCCAGCGTAGAAGCAACGCAGAAAAAAGTCGGCTTGGCAGTCACCTCGTCGGTTGAGGATGACCGCACAGTGTTCGGCGGCTGGATGCAGCTTGACCCAGGCCAAAGCCAAGAGATTGTTTTGTCATACGAATTGCCTTTCAAGGTCCAGGACATATTGCAGAAAATAAATGAAGTCCCGGATTCATCAGCCCAAGGCAATGCCCGCGGCGCATACTTGCTTTTGCTCACCAGCCAATCCGGCAAAGAGCGCGCGCTCACCCAGAATGTGCAAGTGGACCAGCCCTGGAAAACGGTTTGGACACGGGATGCTGTCCGTTTGGCCGCAACCACATCCACCAAAGATAATGGAATTGCCTGGACAGGCACTTGGGACAGGGACCAAGCCGTAGCCGCCCTGCTTAGCAGCCCTCAAAACTCCCATGAATAAGAACGGATCGGAAAAAAAGAACAATGTTCTTAGCCCTGATCCGCAAGTCGAGGAAAGCCTGCGTTCTATCTATGCCAGCGATGGCGGGGAAATGCCTGACATGAGCAAGTTGGAACGCAAACCAAGCAAGCGCTGGCTGTATATTCTGATAATCGTTACTGCGTCCATCCTCACGCTCTGCTCAGCAGCCTGGGCTGGTTTTATTTTTTTCAAAGGCTACACTGGTTTATCGTCCGGCAGCTTGAAGCTTGAGATAAAAGGTTCTGAACAGGTCACGATCGGACAAGAAGCCGAATATATCGTCAATTATTCCAACGACCAGGACATTCCTTTGGACGCAGTCCATATCAGGATCAATTTTCCTGCGGATTTCGTCTTGACCGAATCAATGCCTGTCATGTCAGGGGAGAGCATGGATTGGAAGATAGGATCTTTGGCCGCAGAGCAAAGCGGGAGCATTACGGTCAAAGGCAGGTTTACTGGCGCGCTCGGCACAGTCTCAGCTGTCCAGGCCGTGGCCACGTATGCTGCGAACAATAAAACCGACAACCATGAGATTCTGGCCACCCAAAAATTGGTTTATGCCCAAAGCGTGCTGGACGGGAGCATCTCTGTCCCTGAAAAAGCTGTTCCTGGAGACAAGCTCAAGATTGTTTATGTAATCAAAAATAATGGCACGCAAGACCTCTCAGGCCTGGAGGCTAGGATCAGCGTGCCCCAAGGTTTTACGCCTGATGATGCTCTGAACACGACTACAACAGCGCAGGGCAAATACCAGATAATCAAAGTCACAAGCCCTTTGCCCGCGGCCAGTTCAACACAGGTGACCATGACTGGGACTTTTAGTGCTGGATTGGGCGGCCAAGCTCATTTTCAGGCCCAGGCAGGCATGCTGAGTTCAGAGGGCAAGTTCATGATGGCCCAGAGTGCACAGGCTGATTTGCCTGTTCTGGCCGGAGACTTGTCCATCAAGCTTGTCATCAATGGTTCAGATCAAATTGAACGCAGCGCGGCTTTGGGAGAGATTCTGCAAGGCAGCATTGGATTTGAAAATACTTCAGACGAATCCTTGAAAAACATCAGATTGCGCTTGCAATTGGATGCGATCAATCCCTTGGACGGATCAGCTTTGCCCAATGTGGATGTCGTTGACTGGAAAAGCGTACAGAGCGCTACCAGCTCAAAGCTTGAGAACAAATCCGTGGTCTGGGGATTTGATAATATCAAAGATCTCCAGGAGCTTACGCCGCATCAAAGCGGGAACTTTGAATTTTCAGCCCCAATCCTCACTCAGATGTCTGCCACCGGCACTTTAGCTGTCCGTGCCACGGTCTTTGCGGAAATCGAATCGATCGGCAACTTAAAGATGAACCGCAAAATCCAGCTCACGCCATTTGTATTCAAGTTGAAATCAGATGCAGCCCTCCAATCCGAAGCAAGGTATTACAGCGACGAGGGCGCGCCTTTAGGCAAGGGGCCTTTGCCGCCGCGCATCGGGCAAGCGACGGAGTATCGTATCGTTTGGAGCCTGCACAAGAGCGCGCATGCTTTGAAAGATGTTAAAGTCGCCACTATCTTGCCGCAGCGCGCTAACTTCGTGCGCATGGCCACAGGCACGGCAGGGGAGCTGTCTTTTGATCCGGCCAACCGATCCATCTCATGGAACTTGAACCGCATGCCAGCAGACATTGATGATGCTGAAATGCAGTTTGATATCGAACTGGTGCCAGGCGCTTCTGATGAGGGCCGCTTTGTTGATCTGACTAGCGCCATAAATTTTCAGGCCACTGATGATGACATCAAAGACACAATCGTAAAATCATTGAAAGCTTTGAATACTGATTTGCAGAATGATGAGCAGGCAAAGGGTAAAGGAGTAGTGAGAAAATAGTTATCCACAGTTTGCGCTTGACGTGTTTTTTTATCCGAGTAAAATACGTCGAGTTGCTTCAAAATTTGTGTTAAGGCCAGACAGGGACGCGGGGTAAAACTCGCAGACTGGGCTTGCTCAGTCACCTTGGTCCATTTGCTTGAGGGCTTGCTCTCGAGACAGCACGCTTGTGCTGATGGGTCATTGTACTCTGTTTGGTGGAGAGCGTGCAGGGACTATGAGTCATGCGACAGCGAGGCAAGAATCTTTCGGACAACCGAAAGGAACTGGTCGCGATGTTGGAGACTCAGGACGAAAGTCCGCAGAGGCAACTCTGATGTTCAGGACTACGGTCCTCAAGCTGCAAGGCCAAGTGGCCATTACTGTTGGAGAGTGGGTCCGAAGCGTCGCAAGGCGTTAGGGCAAACTCAAAAGCGGTTGGTAGGAGCTCGCAAGGGCTTAAGCAAACTAGGCAAGCGAAAGCTTTGTCAAAGAGCAGAGGGAAACGAGTAAGGGCGAGGCCCAGAAAGAATCCTGCTATCGATCGTGGCGAATATAGCTCCGCGTTGAGCGCAAGCGAAACGGGATGACGCCAAGGGGTGAGGAGGGTTGAGCAATCGATCCGACAAACTTCAAGGAGGTCAAGAGCTGAAGTCAGGTGACTGGCTAAAGCTAAGCTATAGACGCAGCGTAAGGCAGAGGACTCAAAAGGTCCTGGCATAATTCGGGAGAGCGCGGTCAGAAGCTTTCGGGCTTCAGGTAAAAGACTAAGCGAACTCGGAGGAGCTAAACAGGGAGAGGAACGAGTGATCGATCCAAACTCTGACTGCAGACGCGGGACGAAAGTCCACCAAAGTAGATCATCAAGCCCTCGGGCATGGTGGTCAGGAGCCACTCAGGTGAGTGGGCAGGCGAAGGCGTGCGAAAGGCCCCAAAGGTCAATAGCGCGGAAATGCCTGAAAGAGCGTGCAGAGGCCTCGCTCACTGGATTTGTTCCGAGGACGTGCACTTAGTTGCGCGCCAATCGGTTACGGACCTGTGCTGTTGCCGTAAGGTGACTGTGCACGACCGGAGTTCAAGTCCAGCCCCACTCAACCATCTCGTTTTCAACACAAAATCGTTTCTCGGCGTTGGTACTCCCAACGCTTTTTTCTTTGCGCAAATATAAAGACCACCGTTTGGCGGTGGTCTTTATATTTTTGTTTGTGTTCGCTTTTTCTCAGCACATCATTATGACGTGCTGAGTACAGCGCGGAAGCACATGGATTGGTTGGTAGAGACGTCTTGGCAGGGCGTCTCTACTATTTCCACATGCTTCCGAAGAAGATGATCAATAGGGCACATTGATCGGGTACTGCGGCGTAGCTTTGCGCGACGCTGGCTTGCCCTTGGCCGTCGTCGACGTTGTACGTGGGACGTGCGACGTTGTACGAGTTGCTGGTGTGGCGTTGAGCCCGAGGCCCACTGGCACGAACCCGCTTTTCACGCCCACGTAATTTGCGCCCGGAACCTTGTCCGCGTCCTTGTCCAAGACCGCAATCAAACAAATCGCGGCTACGAGCATAAAACCGATGGCTGCAGGTTTCATTGTTTTTCCTCTCAGAATCTCCGTCCGTGTAAAGGACGGATTGAAGTTGACGGGGATTCAGTTGAGGCGCGCGACATCGAGTGATGCCGCGGCTTAGATCGACCCCGCAGGAAGCGGGGACTTTTCCAGCATACTTTTGGAAGCTGGAACATTGTGGAAGGTGCGACGGTCATCAGATGGGGCGGAAAGATATGATTCGAGGGCCGTCAGGCTCCAATCCTGCCCAACTGATATGGCTGACATCCATTGCCAGCCAAGGCTCGATCGGGTCTCCGTCTGGCAAGCTCTCCCCAAAGAGCTGTTCTATTGTCAGGGGCCGAAGGCCATACCTGTTCATGATTGCCAGAAGTCCTTCAGTGGTTATGGACTGGGATGAATAGATCGTACGGAAACCGTCCGAGAATTTCTCGACCTTGATGTACGGAGGCAGTGGTACTGCACCCGACTTGAACCACTTGGCCCACATGCGCGGGTCGTTCTTCTTGGAAATGTTCATTATCTTCCCTCTCCTCTCAGAGCCCCCGTCCTTTTGAAGGAGCGGAGTCGGTTTAGTGACAGAAGCTCAGTTGAGGCGCGCGACACTAAGTAGCGCCGCGCGTCAGTTGATAGGATTCGAACCGGCATACTTTTGGAAGCCGGTATCTTTTCTGGTGGGAATGTACGGTGGGACTCAGGGGACACTGAGGACTCGTAGGACTCGAGGCGGTTCAGGCAGCCTTGCGCTGCTTGCCCTCTTTCTTGCCTTCGCTCTTGCCCTTGCTCTTCTGCTCGGACTTGCGTGCTGCCTTGGCAACTGCCTCGGCATCCTTGCGCGCCTGGGCCTCGGCCGCAAGCACATCCGGATCTTCGAACGTGAGCTCTCGGTCGTCCGGGAGCAGCACGTGGATGATCCTGCCGTTGTGCTCCACCACAGTGCCCGGGTCCAGCTGGCTCTTCTTGATCTGGGCGAACACGGCCGCGATCTCGGCGGCCTGGCGAGCCTTCTCCTCTTCGGCACGGCGTGCCTTCTCGATGGCAGCCTGGCGCTCCTGCTCTGCCTTGGCACGCGCTTCTTCTGCGCGCCGCTTCTCGCCGTCGCGATCGCAGATGGTGTACGACTTGCCTGCGAAGGCGATCGACACCAGCGGGCCGTTGGTCGCTGTGACCTTGGCGCCGTCGCGGAGCTTGCCAGCCTGGAACTCGGAGAGCAGATCGCTCTTGAGTTGGGCCTCGGCCTGCGCAGCCGCCTCGTTCGCGCGCTGGATGGCTCGCTGGCGGGCGAACTTCCTGGCGACCACGTCGCCGCGGTCATCGAACACGTGCTTGACGTTGCCGAGGCTGATCACGACGTGGGCGCCTTCCTTCTCGGCAATGACGACAGCTCCGTCGCGGAGCTTGTCGCTCTTGTACTCCGTGAGGAGCTCGCTGCGCAGAATGCGCGTCTGCAGTCGCTTGGCATCAGCAGCTGCCCGTTCGGTAGCTGCCGCGATCTGGTCGGCCTTGTAGGCCTTGAAGCACGCCAGGCAGAAGCTGTACTTGTTGTCGATGACGTGATTGGAACAGAAGTCGTTCGCGCACTTGCGGGTCGTGGTCGTCTGATGTCCGTTCATGGAGATCCTCCTTGGTTGACGAAAACGCGGTTGGAAGGGTGCGATTCTGGGCTTTTTTACCCAGACGGTTTTTTGTTTTTAACGAATTAATATAGCACAAAAAGAGCCTTTTGTCAAGGCTCTTACCCTATTTTTTGGCTAAAATCAGGCTAATTCCTGTTTTTTACGCTTCCCAGGGCCACATTATATGTATGGGGCGCTAAGAACCGCGGGAAAGTGCGCATTTGAGAGCGAATCAATGAGACATTCGCACGCGCTTTCCCGGAAAAAGGTTACGTCTTGGAAGATCCATGAGTGTCCTCGTTAGGGTCTGTGGTTTGTTGTTCGAGCACGAGCCCTTCATAGGTTATGCCAAAGCCCGTGTGCACGTGAGTGAAACCGATCTTGAGGCTAGCCTCGCTTTGTCCGGTTTGCACGCGGATAGGGTCCTCAGCAGGCGGGGACTCGACTATCGATGGAGTCGCTCTGCCAAAGCCTAAGCTCTGATGGCTTTTCAGCATCCTGCTTTGGCGTTGGGCACTCAAACCCCTGCAGAGTTCTTGCGTGCCCGCGCTACAATAAGCATAAGACTGCCCAGTTTTTGGAATTGTCCGATCGTCCATAGCATCCTCCTCGTGTTAGATGTGAAATGCATTGCGCACAGCACTTGGATTTCCAAGTTGCCGAAAGAACGACATCTTCTTATGTATAAAATGTACGGCTGAAAGGCGCTTGCGTCAAGCCGTTGCCTAAACGCACTTGTCCTGATAACATGCTTTTGATTTGCGCCCTTAGCTTAACGGATAAAGCTCCGGTCTTCGGAACCGGCAATGGGGGTTCGATTCCCTCAGGGCGCACCAAATAAAAAATCCGCTTGTGTGCGGATTTTTTGTAATCATTATTTCGTCTCAATCCCGTCCCAGCGCTTTGCTTCCAAGCCGGCTTGCGCAGCCGAGATCTGAGCTTCTTGCTTGGATGTGCCGCTGCCGATGGCAATCATTTCTTTTTCCAAAAATACGCCCACCGTAAATTCCTTATTATGATCCGGTCCTGTCTCTTTGATCACTTTATATGACGGGGTCACGCCCAAAAGTTCCTGAGCTGTTTCCTGGAATCGGCTCTTGGGATCGATGTAAAGCTTGTTCTTCAGGATGAAGGGCAAGTGGGACAAGATGTGCGCATGGATAAAAGCTCCGGCACCTTCTGTGCCGCCATCCAAATAAATGGCGCCGATGATGGCCTCGATCGCATTGGCCAAAATATACATGCGCGCTTTTGAATCCTTATCCTTGGCCTCGCCTTTTGAGAGCAAAAGATAGTCCTCGAACTTCAATTGCGAAGCAATGCCGGATAAAGTCTTGGCGTTCACCAAAGCCGCGCGCCAGTTAGTAAGCTCGCCTTCTGGATTGCCGAAATTCTTATACAAGTGTTCGGTCACGATCAACTCAAGCACAGCGTCGCCTAAAAACTCCAAGCGTTCATTGTGCGGAAAGGGGAAGTCAGAATGCTCGTTCAGATACGAGCGATGAGTCAAGGCTTGGGTCAAGATGGAAGCGTCTTTGAACGTGTAACCAAGATTAGCCTCTAAGGGCTTATAATCTATTTTCTTCTGTTCTGGCATATCGATCTTGCGAACGACTCTCGCGAAGATGACGGATATATCCGTGCGCTTCGTCAGATCCGTTTGCTGGCAGTTTAGTTATTGAGTTAATTTATTAATTTGAATGGTCTACGAATTACGAATTTGTATACGAATGTACGAATGGAGTTACTCCTGCGGTCTGTCGTCTGTCGTCTTGGGTTTTTCTTCTGCTACCTCAGGCTTCTCTTCTTTAGGTTTATCGACCACCTTGCTGATGCCTTGAGCCTGCTGATCTCTGAACACCGCGCCAAGCACGCCATTCACGAATTTGCCGGATGATTCTCCGCCAAAAGTTTTCGCCAGCTCAATCGCTTCGTTGATGGAGACTTTAGACGGAATCTGATCGTCGTACACAAGCTCGTAGATTCCGATCCGCAAGACATTGCGATCCACGGTCGTGATGCGTTCAATCGGCCAATCAGGCGCAAACTTGCTGATGGAGGCATCAATTTCTTTGTGATTGTCCAAAATGCCTTTGGCTAAGGCCATGGCAAAAGGCTTTTCATCCAAATCCGGCGCAAACTCAGAAAGGTTGCGCTCAGTGATCTCCAAAGCAGTTTTCGCGTCTCTGTTATGGAAATCCCATTCGTACAGGGATTGCAGGACAAGAGCGCGGGCTAAATGGCGGTTTGACATAGGAACAAGGTGCTAAAAGGTGCGTTTTTGTTTATTATGCTGACTCTTTTTTGGATTTTTTGAGCAGCTTCTCTAGTTTGCGTTCTTTGCCTTTTACGTGAATGGCATGTCCGCGATAAACAGTAGCTCCAGGTGCTGCGCGATGAGGGCGATGTGCCTGTCCGCTCGCTTTATCTACTGTAATTTGGGCCGTCTCCAAAGCAAAATGTGAGGCGCGCCTGCGTTTATGTGAACTAGTTCTACGATGGCCGGGAAGTCCCATACTGAAAAACTAATGAATTATGCTGTTATTTTAGCAGAAACCTTAAAAAACGTCAAAACCATTAAACTATCGTATGTTTCACGTAACTTGGCTCAAATTCGTGCAATTCGCTAGGGTCAAACCAGACCTGGATTTCCTGGATGGCTTCTTCTGGGCTGCCTGAGGCATGGACAAGGTTATAAATGCCCTTATTCATGGCATCAGCATGCTTGAATGAGACATGGGAAAAGTCCCCGCGGATAGTGCCAGGAGCTGCAGTTTTTGGCTCAGTTCCGCCGACTAATTTACGGACCAGCTCAACCGCCTCAATGCCTTCCAAGGCTAAAGCCACGATCGGGCCGGAAACAAGCATTTCAATCATGAGCTTGCGCACATGCTCGCCGCGGCGGATGGCTAAATCCTCGGTGTAGTGCTTCATGGCTGTTTCTTCGTCAGGCCAGATCAGCTTCATGCCTACGATTTTTAAGCCTACCCGTTCAAAACGTTGGATAATTTCGCCCACTACGCCGCGTTCAACGGCATCAGGCTTAAGCAGCACCAAGGTGCGCTGGATTGTGTCGCATTTGTCATTCATATGCTCGGAAGAATAGCCCTATTATTCCAATAAATCAAGGCCTCCTTAGAATTATCAATTTCAAAGATACAATTATCAAGGAATGATCAATTCTCAAATATCCAATCAAAACAAAGGTGATTCGGGCATTGTTCATTGGAGCTTTTTTGGATCTTGTATCTTCGAAATTGGTGATTGTTGGCATTGACTGCATCTTGCAGTGGTTCCAGTATATGTGCAGGAGCTGGTATGAGGCTTCGCTATAATTTGGTTTCTGAGGCCAGCGTTGCGCGCCCCGTGGGGAGCGTGATCAGGCCTCTGCAGCGTTCAATTATGGAGGATGTTTCGGGCGGATTTCTGCCTAACTCGCCCTCTGTGACGATGTGCTCGATTGAGCTAAACCGAAGTCCTCATACAGCTCCTTTTGCTTTGCTTTATTCTGGACATTTTTTAAGACTTTGGCTAAGATGCGGTTGGCTCGTTACAAACAATAAACCAACCTACCTGGAGGTGAAAGATGGTCCAGATTCTTGTACCTCCGGGTACACAAGTCGGCGTTATGCGCCATGGTGAGAGTGACGAAAACGAAGAAGGCTCAACTGGAGGATCCAAGAAGGACTCGACAGACCTTCAGAAATTGGATGCTTCACTCTCGCGCAACGGCATGGTGCAAAGCTTCGTGTCTGCTAAGCCTTTGCTCAAAAGGGGCTTTAAGCCTGATGTGATTGCGCATTCCGGGTACAGGAGATCAAAACAGACCATGGAGATGATGCTGTTCTCCGAACCTGATCTCAGGCCGAGCTGCATCCTAGAGACCGAGTCATTGGACGAACAGCGCCATTGGCAGTCTTTCCTTGCTTTTGATAAGTACCAGGAAAAACAGGTCATGGAAGAGGTCAAGAATTTGGGTGGAGACATCAAAGATTTTTTTGACCGCTATCCGGCCTGGACTGAGAGGAGCGGACTACTGTTCTTGGCTCACCTTTTTAGCGAGCTCAACAAACTCGCGTATTGGGGTAAAATGCCGCCATCCAAAGCTCGGATCAAGGATGAAAAGGATGGCAAGAAGCCGAAGCCTGAGCCAGTAGCTTGCCTGCTACACAGGCTGATTGACCAGGCCATCGTCAGCATGGTGTTGTTCAACTGGGAGCAGAGCGTTTTGCCGCGCATGGAAAAGCGCAAGCGCGCAGGCGCTGAAAAGCTGTTGGACGTGGTCAAGCGCTTGGTGATGATGATTTGGCGCATAGACGAATTGGTCAGGCCACCCTACAATTACCGGCGTTTCCTGTTCATTACGCACAGCAAGGTTTGCGTGGCCGCTTTCATGATCTTCGGCGGAATGAAGCCCGCGACCATCGAAAGGATCCTCCATTCCGAAGGCCCGCCTTTCCCGCCGAACGGGAGCATGACTTTCTACAAGGAAAAGAACGGGATTTTGGTGCGCGATGGAAAGATCAATCAACTCCCGCCCTTGTTCCATCCCAATGGCCGCCTCCTGGAACTGACAGACTCCCATTTCATAAGGTCTGCCTTGCACCAGGACATGGTTTTGAAAGGCGCGCCTGCACTTTTTGGAGCCAAGAAATACTTTGAACAGCCGGGCTCAAATGCAGGCTTGCATGCGGCTATTGTCAGGCAATTCGAGGCCATTAAGTAAGGCTCTTCAGTCGGCTATCCCAGCCGGCTTTTTTGTTAAATTTTGACGTTGACATAAATGCCC
>CAZPAP010000025.1:0-911 GCA_964584725.1 uncultured Gammaproteobacteria bacterium | reverse complement strand
TCGCCTGGCACTTTACACAGCCAAATGTGGCAAACGGAGGCATCATGGAACAGCTACCCGAAGGGGTTTCCGTGGGCTTCATGCGCCACACGGAAAGCCGAAGAAACCACGAAAGCAATACGGCAAAAGACGCAGATAACTTCCCGGTGCATCTTCCGGATTCTTACGAAGATCATCTGACCATGGTCGGCAGGGTCCAGAGCGAGATTGTGTCAGAATTCGTGACCGAGAAGATGAATGGGATAGACTTGGTGATCTGTTCGACCTCCAACCGGGCGATCGAAGCAGCTGATCCTATAGTCAGGCGCAACCCGCGCTGCAATTATGTGCAGTTGCACCAACTGGTGGAGAAGCGCCGCGACCCGGCTGATGAGGTTTGGAGATTGCTCATGAACCTGGTCCAGTCTTGGATCAAGGTTGAACGGGGCAAGAACCCAGGGAAACCTATCACAGTCGAGGACGCTCTTGAGAACTTGAGCTTAGTCCTGGATAAATATATGCCTGTGGTGGTGGAGTGGCAGAACAAGCAAGAACAGTTGAGGCTCGATCTGCAGAACTACTCGCTTTTTGGTGAAAGCGCCGAAAGCCTGGACCATCGGACGGACGAGTTCCTACCGTTGATTTTCGGGCACATTCGGAGGAGCAGGGCGAAGAAAGTCGTCATCGTCTCCCATGCCAAAACCATCATAGCCTCCAGGAAAAAGCTTGAGAGGCTCGGCTCGCAAGATTTGGTCGAGATATATGAAGCCAATGGTCCTCCGTTTCCGTGCAATGGTGGGTCTACCTTCTACGAGTCCCGCAAGGGCAAGTTGGTCCGCGTCAGCGAACCATGCGTACTCACACCTAGCCTTGAAGCGCGCGGCCGCCGCGTTATCCCACTCTTATCTGTAGAGGACTTCGCGAGGATCGTC
>CAZPAP010000024.1:0-16188 GCA_964584725.1 uncultured Gammaproteobacteria bacterium | reverse complement strand
AGCACATCGAGTCCGGCTATGGCGAGATTCCTGATGATGTCAGCGGCTGCAACCTGGCCCCGGCTGGATTCATGATCGCGACCGGCGATCACTATCACGTAGTCCGGCGGTATACCGTACTCGCGCCGCAAAACGCCTTGGTAAATTATCTGCCACCCTTAAAAGCTTTAGCTCATACGGAGAGCGACAGCACCACGGGCCTAGAAGGTTTCCCTGCGGCCTGGGCTAAAGCAGCTACTGATCCGCTTTTCGGGCGAGCACAAGACGAAATCGTAGACGAAGTATATTACGTGCCAGCCATGCAAGAAGCCGATGCATTAGGCATCAAAACCGCCCTAGGCCGCGCCATCATATTTGACACGATTATCCAGCATGGCAACGGAGACAATCTTGACAGTCTGTCTGCAATAATCATTCGGACGAAAACCGCTCAAAGCGGGACGCCAGCCACAGGCAAAAACGAAAACGATTGGCTCCGTGCGTTCCTCCTGGTTCGTCGCGCTGACCTGGCGCATGCATATGACCCGACTACCCGCGATGCCTGGGCCCAGTCTGTGGATCGCATAGATGTCTGGACACAAATACTGAACGCCGGCAATAGCAATCTGACCGGACCGATCAATATCAATACTGCTTCATACCAGGCAACCATCAAATGACATGACATGCTGAAGCCGCCCAAATCTTCCAAGACAATCCTCAGCTCGAAATGCCCGGGTCATATATTGAAGTCACTGAATGCGTGGTCATGGAATAGTGCCTATTTTTGCGTTTTCAGGATTAACCGTCCCATGCGAATCTCGTCATAGCTGTAACTTTCGCCTAAAACTGCACTGGCCAGGGACAGAAAATCGCTATTAGTCTTATCAAAAGCCTGTTTGATGCAGGTCAGGCGATCAGCCGGAAAAACCAGATGACCTGCATCAAGCTCCACTCCTTGCATTAAGGCATTTTCCAAGTGATACAAGACACGGCTGACTTTTATGCAACGCATCGCGGCAATGCTCTCGATGGGCATTTTTTCCTTAAAAAGGTTGACTGTGGTCAGGATCGTATCAGACAAAGTGCGAAGCGTTCTTGTCCGACCGAATGACTCGACTACCGCGGCTTTGCGCTCCCCTATCCCCCTGGGCTCGGCATATCTGCGGATTGCACCGCAGAACTCGGCGCCGTACTGCGCTAGCTTTTCGCGCCCAATGCCAAACACATGCGACATGCCTTCCAAGCTTTGCGGATACCAGCGCGCCATGTCCTGCAAAGTCCGGTCTCCAAAAATCACATATGGCGGCACATTGTGCTTTTCGGCTAGATTACGGCGCACGACTCTTAGATGCTCAAACAACTCGTGGTCAAACTCAGGCACATCAACACTCTTGAATACCCGCGCTTCTGCTTTTGGCGCGCAGATGTCGCATGCCCTGCAATTTGTTTGGCCGTATTTTTCGCCGAAATAATTCAGCAGAAATGTCCTTCGACAACTCTCCTGCTCGCAATATCTGACGATCTCGTCCAATTGGCGGTAAGTACGGGCGCGTTCGACCGGGTCCTGAATGTCTTTGATGAAAAAATTGTGCTTTGCACGGTCGCTTCTTGAAAAAAATAACAAGCACTCGCTTGGCAAGCCATCTCGGCCAGCGCGCCCGGTCTCTTGATAGTAGCCTTCAACTGATTTAGGCAGATCCATGTGCGCAATTAAACGCACATCAGGCTTATCAATACCCATGCCAAAGGCAATGGTCGCTGTAATCACCGGAGTTTTGTCGCGAATGAACTCCTCTTGGATGCGCGTGCGCTCCTCAGATGACAAACCTGCGTGATATGCCGCGGCCTTGATGCCATTGGCGCATAGATCTGCCGCGACTTTCTCTGTTCTCTTGCGCGAAAAGCAGTAGACAATCGCAGGCTGGCCCGGACGTTCGCGGATTTCCTGCACCAGCCGCTCAAACGAATGTTTTTTGGGCAAAACGCGGTACGTGAGATTTGGCCGGTCAAAACTTGATCGAAAAATACGGCCGCCCTTGAGTTTGAGTTGCGAAACAATGTCCTCCTGCACGCGCGCATTGGCCGTGGCCGTGAGTGCCAGGACAGGAACATGAGGAAAATGCTCGCGCAAATTGATCAAATTGCGGTAATCAGGCCGAAAGTCATGGCCCCACTCGGAAATGCAATGCGCCTCGTCCACTGCAAACAGGCTAATTGATAGGTGTTGCAAGAAATCGAGGACGCGAGGCATGGCAAGGCGCTCGGGTGCGAGATATAAAAGTTTCAGCTCGCCGCGCTTGGCTGCCTCCTCAGCTTCCCTGTTCTCGAGCGGAGTCAGTGAGCTGTTCATGAAGGCCGCGGGAATGCCGTTAGCGCGCAAAGCATCCACCTGATCCTTCATGAGCGAGATTAAAGGCGAAATAACGACTGTCAAACCTGAAAATTTAAGCGCTGGCAACTGATAGCACATTGATTTACCGCCGCCAGTCGGCATCAAGACCAGCGTGTCCCCTCCTGCCAGACAATGATCCACGATTTCGCTCTGCAAAGGTCGAAAAGTTTCGTATCCAAAATGTTTCTTCAAAAGTTCGAGCATACATCCTCAATTAGGAATTAGGAATTTGAACACCCTACTAAATAGAATACAAAAAATGGGCTAAAAGTCAAGGGGATAACCCCTGACTCGTTCTTTGATTTTAGACCGTAATTTTAGTACAATTTGAGCTATGTACGAAAACGCGGCACTGAGTCTTCCGATTAATCCCTTTGAAGATCTGGAATCCCAAGACCTTCAAAAAATTAAGTATTACCAAAAAATCAGCTTTCTCGCCCAGCATTTCATTTACAGCCTGAATGATCTGAACATCTCCGAAATTGAACAAGAAATCGCAAAAGCGGAAAAAAACCCGGATATCAATCTACTGGAATCAGATGACCATGGCCTGGAATCGCTCTTGTGCCTGCTTAAAGGAATCGAGGCTCATGAAAAGGCCGAAGTTTATAACAGCGCCTGGCACGCCGAACTGAGCCGGCAAGCAAATCCCGAAGACCTCACCCGCGAACAGGTTGCGGATTTATTTGATGCCTTTCAATTCAAAGAGCGGCTCACAGAAGAGGAGAAAAAAGCTTTGGCCGCATATGGCGATTTCATGAAATTAGGAAATTCCGTAGCTCTGAACGAAAACATCTCTCTTGAGCTTAGCGATGTAAGAATACTGATGAACGACCTTTTGACGCGAATGGCAGAAAGAATCAACGACAAAAAGGTGAGAAAAGAAAAATTGGATGGGCTTGATGCAGAGCTGGCAGATGTTGCGCGGGCAGTTCCCGAACAGCAAGTCGGCAAACGCTTGGAAATAGAAGAGCTTTATCTTTTGAGGCAACTGATCCGCCGGGCAGATACCGGGCATCTGGCGAGCGTGGCTCACAGCACGCCGCGTTTTGATTTGAACCCAAAACGTAAATCCGTGGACCTGGTACTCAACGCAGCAGGCAAAAGCTATCAATTCCAAATTAAATCCGTCAAAAAAATCGACAATGACACGATACGCTCTCAACAATCAAAAGTATTGGATGAAGCGGCCAAGCAACTCGCGGGAACCGATACTTCTTTATCGATCCTGAATACAGATTCTATCGACGATCTTTTTCGTACAGAAATCCGGGGCGAACACACCGGCTTATTCCAACAGTATCCCGCATTTGGCCCACTGGCAGAAGGGCTGGATCGATCTGAAAGACATTCGTTACTAAAAGTCTTGGGCCTAACTGAGCAAGATTTTCAGCGCGAAAAGACGGCAGCCGAAAAAAAGAAAGAGTTGCTCGAACAACAAAGAATACAGATGGCTGCAAAATTAGAGGAGGAGGCAAAAAGAGAGGCCGCGGTCTTAGAACGAAAAAGAATGATCGTTCAAAAAGAGGCGGAAGCAAGAGCCAAGCTTCAAGCCACGCTTGATGCGCTCAGACAGGCTGAAGCTGTGGCCGCCTTAGAAACCAAAAAACAGAAGCGGGAAGAACTCCAAAAAGAGATATCCAGACAAGAAGCGATCAGAGCGGAGTTCGAAAGGAAAGTACTGGAACGGGCCAAACAGGAACAAGAAATGGAGTTGAGCAGACAGGGGCAAATCAAGCGAGAAGCCGAGGCCGAAGAATACCGCAAAAAACTGAAAGAAGAAGAGCTCGCCAGACAAAGTGCTGAAATAGCCCGAGCAGAAGAGCAGGAACAGAGGAGACTTGCTGCAATCCAGGAGTCAGTCCAGAGACAAAAAGAAAAAGCTGAGGCTGAGCAGCAGAAACTGATCCGGATTAAAGCGCGGATGGACGAGGCGGCCAAACGCGAGGCTGAAAAGCGCGAAGAAGATGAAAGGATGAAGAGACTAGAAGAGGAGAAAAGGAAAAAAGAAGAAAGACGAAAGAATAAGGAAGTGGTTGATTGGCCACCGAAAAAGGTCGTGGATCTAAGGATCGTTTCCCTGCTTGATAAGATGGGTATATCGCCTGCTGACCCGAGTACTTTTATCGGTGCGAAAAAAGGCTTGATCCGATTATTCGGGGATGCCAAAAAAGGCACGCCCACTGAGGCCGACAAGGTCAATCGACAATTCAAAGAAATTTTTCCGACTAAAGAAAGCTACGAGAAGCCGAGTACAGAGAAACTGGAACAGCTGCGTAAACTTTTATAAAAAATAGACCTCCTAATCGAAGGTCCTCAGACGCTACACGTGTTACGATGTGCGTTTCACGTTGTGTTCGCGTTCCCAGCGTTCCGCGTCCTCAAGTACTTGGGTCGGCACGGGTAGACCAGCCAGACGATAAGCCTTGGCCTCGTCTAAATATATGTTCGCCATCCTGATACGGATCTGGAAAATCAGCCTAGAGACAGAAGGTGCGATTTTGTGCGCATCACGCACGGTAGCAAGATCAATTACCGGGCAAAAAGGATATGAAAGGTCGTTTTCTTCCGAATCCATTGCAACCTGCTTTCAATGACACTCTACACGAAGCGTGAGTTTTGTAAAGAGTCAAGCCACACGCGAAAAAGCCAGATAGGCAAGGCTTGACAAAGCTGGCTGATTGAGGTATATACAAGCTAAGTTAAACCGGACATTTGCGCTATGCGCAAGCAGAAAGGAAACCCGATGATCCAGTTCAGCTGCCCTTATTGCAACACACGGTTTGCAGACACTGACCCTGGAAAGTTCAAGTGCACTGTATGCGGTAACATGTTTCGCGTGAGCAATGCCAGCGCTGATGAAAAGAGCGCCTTCCAGAACGTCGGTCTGCCCGGCGAAAAGGCCATCCTCAAACTGCTTGGGTGGGGTTAGCCCTTTAGACCGATCTCGGCGGGTACGCAGCAAGACTGTGCGCCCGCTTTTTTGTTTAAAAATTATGTTGTTTTTTGAAACAAAGCCTCCAGCCATGCTTGGCCGCGTAATTCGCAGGTCTGCATTTTGACGATCTCAAACCTTTTGCCCAAATCCTTGATGTCCTGTTCTGTGTAAAGATAATACGTCCGAATACCGAACTCATCTTCTTTAGAAACCTCTGCGTATCGATCGCTGCTCTTCAAAGACAGGCGGAAAACTCCACCTGGATTAAGCGCTTCAAATATCTGATTGAATATTTTTCCTGAAATATCTCTTGGTGTGTGGACAAGGGATGCAAACGAGAAAACAATATCCAGTCCTTTGGGGAATGCATACTGCTCAACATCAGCTACCTCGAATCTTGCTTGAGGGACTTTTTTGCGGGCAAGCTCAATCAATTTTTCTGAAGCATCTATCCCAAAATAATCATTGGTTCTTTTGCAGATCTCAAAAGCATCCCTCCCGTTGCCGCAGCCAATTTCCAAAACTTTAGGGTTGCTTTTCACCAAAGCCAAGGTCTCCTCTATATCAGCCAAACGTACTCCTATGGCATCAAACTTCTCAGCCATGGCCAGGGCGTTTTCATTATAAATGCGGACTAATTCGCTGTTCATAAAATCTGTTGTATAGCTTAAACTACTGAGCCCGCCTTAGCAAGAATAGTCCGTATATGAAAAAGCCAGACCGATTTCGGGCTGGCAGTTTCTTTGTCGGATGGTTAGCGTTGGCGATTGAGGCGGAAACTCCCTTTCAGCGTTCCATAAGCAGCAAGAGTCGTTGTCATGGTTCCTGACATTATGTCCGTAGTGAAATTGCCTTGCATGGTGGATTTTGCGCCGCTCACTGTGACTGTACCAAAGTCCAGATGGCTGCTGCTGACCCGAATTGTCACGGCCTTGTAGCCTGTATCCTTGGTGCATTGTTCGGTGGAAAATGTTTTTAGGTTCGGAATTGAAACTTGGGCCGTGGCGCACAAGTTAGTAAAACGCATCTTTCCGTAGGCGATGTTATTCTTCACGGATGTAATGACTAACTCCATATCTCCGTTTTCAGTGACTATGGCCGTGCCTGCCCCAAGTGCAAAATTGCCATTCACCTGAATTCCTTTGCCCAAAAGAGATGATTTCCACGTCCCTCTCAAATCTCTAGCCGGCGTCAAATTGCCGACAATCGACTCTGAGACAGTGGCTGTATTAAGCTTGGCCTCGGCATAGCGGTACATGAGTGGTTGCATGCAATAGATGGCTACTGCGACAACAACTCCACCGAGAACGAACATGGGAAGCAAGCTCTTTTTCTTGTTTTTAAAAGTCATATAGGATAATTATACACTATTTCTCATATTAAATTGTATTTTTCGAAAACAGCTCCCCAAAAGGAGAGCTGTTTTCGTGGGGTGGCCAACCGGATTTGAACCGGTGATAGCAGAGCCACAATCTGCTGTGTTACCACTACACCATGGCCACCATGGTTGTTTTGCGGGGTATTTATACCGCATTTAAAAGCCTTTGGCAAGGATGTCTAACCCTTGATTTTATTCTTTAAGCTTGATACAACATGGCAGCTATTTTGACAGTCTAACCACTCGCGTTTTCAAGGAGGTGATCTCATGGAAAGCGTCGCAAACAAAAGGGGCCTGCCTTGGCAACTGAAGATCGGCCTGAGCCTCGCGTTTGCTCTGGCCAATGGGATTGCCTTCTACATGATCAGTAAACCCATCCATTGGACGCTGGAGGCCTACTTCACCTTGGCCTCAACCTTGGGCGTGTGCGCTGCCATGCTGCTTGTGCCCAAAAAACAGCTGGCTAACATGAGCAAGCACCCATGCCTCACGCCGAATTGCGACACACTTTGGGGTGTGGTCTTCTATTGCATGGGGCTTAGCCTGTTCATCAAGGGCTATCATTTTCCCGGGCTTATGCTCGGCGGAATCGGCGGGACTCTTGATGTCATTGACGGCAAGAAGTCCGTTGCCCAAGCCGAGTTCGGGATATTTCGCAGCGCACGCTCCAAACGGATCGGCAAATGGCTGGATCCGTTCGGCGACAAGGTCAAGGCTTTGTCCAGCATCATCTTTTTCTCGATCAGGGGCATCATCAGCCACAGCATTGTGGTCTGGATCACTATCGGAGAAATCTTCGGCACCTTGATCCGCAACCCGATCAACATCGGCGCGCGCGGATTCATGGTAGCCAAGAGGATGAAAAAAGACAGGTGGCTCAAAAAGCCTTTGCGCTGGGTCAGCGTGCGGCTCGTGCGCAAGTCCAAAGCTTCGGGTTTCGGCAAAGTCAAGACAACTATCCAGTTGTTCGGACTGATGATCTGCATCCTCTACTACCGCATGTGGTATCTGGAACATCCAACCATCCCGAACCACATCTACGCCGTTGCCCTGGCATTCGTGATCTTGAGCATTCTCTCGCGCATGCGCACCCATCCGGCCTTTGACAGACTCATGGACCGCATCGGCAACTTCGGCTCGCTCTTCAAACACCGTGATTTTGACGTAAGCGCCTTCCTCTCCCGTCTGTTCGCTCTGTTCATGGGCTACTTCAGACGCGAAAACGCCTGACCGTACGGACTCCCGTACGGTTTTTTATTTTTTCTTGAAAACTAAGCCGCTTTCTTCACTTTCCAATATCTCATGCCTACGCAAGTATGGATATCTTGCGGAAAGTCAGGCGGTTTGCGGTTCACGATCAGATAATTCAATCTCTTCAAAAATTCAATCACTTCTTTTTTGGCTATGGCCCGGGATTCCTCCGTCGGGCGACCATCCAAACCCAGCTTCTCGTGCAGCAACTTATAGATGTTATTCAGAGCATGATAAGCCGCACCTTGTTTTATCGAGTCTGGCAGATTATCCGGACCCATGCCCTCGACCATCAAAAGATATTGTTTTACCTCATTAAAAAGATTTTTCATGCTCTGCACTGCCTCGTCGTCCAAGAACCAGCTAGCATGCAATTGGACGATTTCCATGGGAAAAGAATAATACGGATCCAGCGGCACTGTAACCACCTGCATTTTTTTGTCCGGCCCAGGCACTTCAGCCAACCGGGAATAACCGTTCGTAAAACCATTATCAGGGCCCCAGAATTTTCTTTTTTTCTTGTCATAAAAAAGATTGTTCGCATGCCTGTCTGTGGCGCCATTCAAATAATCCAAGCAGGCCAAACGCATCAACGATTCAGCCCCAGGGTGGGCCGGACCTTTGTCTATAACCGCGTTAAGGACTTCTAGAGTAATCGGTTCTCCGTCTATACCTTCTTGGAAGGTGGCCATTTGCCCATCAAGCTCACGCAAGGCCGTTGGTTTAACGACATCAAAACCCAGTAAACGATCCTGAGCACTGGCCGAATACTCGGCTTTGAAGGCGTGGCCGCTGTCTACATGGCGAATAACAAACTCATCATCATCCAAAGGTACTTTATCCGCATCTATCCCATAAAGCTCACCGGCCCATTCGCGCACTTGCGGGTTCTCCCCTGTCCTGCGTACAGCGGCTTCGTCATAATCTTTCTTTTCGCTTCCGATGAACGGCACTTCATACCTGCGCAAAACGCTGTTTTCGATCGTGTAAACAACAGATTTGGCCTGTTGTGTCTGCTTGTCCAAAATAAACACCTTCTCCCCGTATTGCGGTTTTAGATAGCCCCTGATTTTCCTGCCGTCGTCTGTCTGCACCAAGCCGGTCTCCACTTGGTTTATGCCAGGCTCTCCGACAGGGCCCAACTCCTCGATCGGACTCTCGCGCAAAGCATCCATGATTTTTGCGGTTTCCAGGCCCCGTGTCTTCTTCTGTTCCAAATCCCTGCGCAAAGCAATTTGCCGCAAAGCCTCTTCGATATCGCCGGCCAAATTCCAAATCCTGGCTTGGTCCATGCGGCGCGCTCTCTCAAAAGGCGAAAACTCTTGGCTGGGGCTGGACGAACGTTTTTCTATACGTCGCAGTCCAAGAGACTGGTGCGAAGCCTTGGGCACTTCTTTTCTGAAAGCGCTTGGCATTTGTTCCATATCAAAAAAGTTTTTCCGGGCTAGTGCGGAAACGCCAGGCGCTGTGCGCGATCTTCAAAAGCGCGTCTAAAAAAGCTTGTCCGTCTTTAGGAAAAAGCGCTCCTGTATGCAATGCATTTTGGATGCCTAACTCGACGAATGTCTGTTGTATGTCCTGGGGCAAATTAGAGATATCAATCGCACCATCTGGGCCAAGGCTTATTTCAACAGGGTCTGATTCATGGCCCTGCTTGTCTACAGCAAAAAAATACACCGTTTTCATGGGTGTATTTTATATCTTTCGCAACAAACTGTCATTATTCGTGATCATGCTCGCACTCAGGGCCATGCACATGCTCATGTTCGTGCGCTGGCTCATCCTCGTGCAGCTTTTTTGCGATTTCAATATAATTTTTGATGCCTTTTTCCTTCAAAAACTCCAAAGTCTTGCGGTTGCGCATAACAGTGCCCACATAATCGCGGTATTCGACCGAACTCACGCGCTCTTTAGTCTCTTTGTCCGGGGCAATGGATATCAACCTGTCTATTTCCGCATCCAATTCCTCTTGTTTGACTTCAATATTGTTTTTCTTGGCGATTTCGCGGATGAAGAGCGCTGTCTGGATGCGGCTGATGGCCTGAGGTATCATGTCCAATTTGATCTGGTCCGCTGTTTTCTTCATGCTGGAAAGATAATCCTCTATCCGGCCGCCGCGATTCTCTATGTCAGCGCTCAGTTCACCGAACATGCGGCGCACTTCGTCGTTGATCAGCAATTCCGGCACCTCAGTGAACGAACTCTTTTTTACCAAGGTCTCCAAAAGCTCGATCTCAGCCGCTTCCATGGCATGATGGCGGTTTTCCATGTCCAGATTCTTCTTGATCAAGCTACGAAGCTTTTCTGCTGACTCTACGCCCAGGCTTTTGGCGAAATCATCATTCACTTCCGGGAGTTTGACCTCGTAGACATCTTTCACGTCAATCTCAAAATCAACATCTTTGCCGGCATAGGCTTTTTGGTAATGGGATTCCGGGAATGGCAAGGTAAAAGTTTTCTTGTCTCCCTTCTTGAGACCCAAGAGCTGTTCCGTAAACTTCGGTATGTAATGGTCCTCGTACAGATACACACGATAATTTTTGGCTGTGCCGCCTTCCAGCGCCACGCCATCCTTTTTCATTTCCATGTCCAAGGCCATCAAATCCTCTTTTGTGCCCGCACCGACTTTGATCACTTCTTCGCGCCTCATTTTGCGCAAGTCTTCTATCGCGGCCTGGACTTCAGTGTCCTTTACTTCTTTTTCCTTGACCTCGACAAACGGCTCGCTCACTTCCTCGAGCTTCTGCAGCTTGGGCATGATGCCGACCGTGCAGGTGAACCTGATTTCCTGTCCGGGCACGAGCTGGTCTACAGCCACTTCGGGCGATCCGACTGTTTCGATATTATTCTGCAAAACGGTTTTCACGAACCAGGCGCGGACGATTTTTTCCAAAGCATACTGCCAAATCTCCATTTCGCCGACGACCTTCTTGATTTCATCATATGGCGCTTTGCCCGGACGAAAGCCCGGGATGGGCCTGTTCTCGCTCATCTCGCGTACAGTCTCCTCGATGTACGGCTTAGCCTCTTCGGGCGAAACAAAAAACTTTATTTCTGTGCGTGAGCCCGGCAATTGGTTGATTGTTGGTTCCATAAGTCCTGGAAGCATATATAAAAACAGCCTTAGAGTCAAGCCCCATGCTTTCATCTAATTAGCTGTTCTTATCTGATATAAACCAGCGGGTTGGTGCGCTTGCCATTGGCATAGACCTCAAAGTGCAAGTGCGAACCAGTGGAGCGGCCGGTTGAACCCATCATGGCTATGACCTGTCCGCGTTTGACCACGTCTCCGGCTTTCACGAATAACTTGGACGAATGCCCGTAGCGCGTTTTCATGCCATTAGGATGATCGATCAAAATCATTAAGCCATAACCGCCGCTGTTCCAGCCCGCAATCTCAACTACTCCGTCAGCGGCCGCATACAAAGGCGAGGTATAGTCGCCATCAATGTCCAGGCCCGTGTGTCTCCATCCGTAATACTGCGTAATCACATGCCCAGAGGTCGGCCAAAGGAGTTTTGTTTTGGGCTTGTCCGGGCTTTCTGTTGCATCGCCAGGCTTAGGAGTCGGATTGGTTGATACGATCTGCTGATTCTGCGACAAAGATCCGTTCTCCTGCAATGTGCCTGAACTGCGGCGGGCGACAGCAATAGTCCTGTTCTGGACAATCACAGGTGGTTCGCCGCCAGGGATTATCAATTCCTTGCCCACTGCCACGATCTCGCTGTTCAATTGGTTGATCTTGATGATCTCATCGACTGTTCCGTTATAACGGTCAGCTATGGCAGCCAAAGTATCGCCCTTGCGCACGGTTGCAGTCACGCCTGAGACAGGCAGAATGCGCAATGAATCGCCAGGGCGGATATATTGCCTCTCAGTCAAATTATTGGCCCACAAGATCGTGCCCACATCGACTGAATTGTCTCGGGCAATGCTGCCCAAAGTATCGCCCTCTTTTACGACATAGGTCTCTATGCCTGTGCGATTCGGTCTGGGCGCTGAACCTGATTGCTCTGGCCCGGTCGGACGCAAAACAATAGTGCCAGGCATGGTGGTGGAAAGCGCCTGGTCTGTTGCCACGTCTGGGCTGTTCTCGTAATCAAAGTCAATATGCGGTATGGCCTCAATGGTTCCGGCTAAACGCTTCTCATTTGGTTTGGCATCCTTTGCCACAAGGTCCTCTTGGATGATTTCTGATTCGCCGTTGGTCATCAGCGTATAGAGCATGCTCCTTTGGCCCACGTCCTGAGCTAAGGCCTGCTTGCTTTGGATATTAACAAAGATGGTTGCCATGACTGCGGCAACGACTGCTATATGGAAAAGATACTTGTTGGTCAGCAAAAAGAACAAGAAGCCGCTGACAGGCAGAGCCATGCGTTGGATGCGCAACTTGGTGAACAACATCAGCCTATAAAAGGGCAAAACTATTATTTTCAAAAAAACTTTTCCTATGACACGTAGGACTGGATAAAGTATTGCAAGGAAAAAATATTCAATGCCCTTTTTCAAGCCACGAATGATTCTGAAGGTTTTTATTCCTAATGTAGTCCAAAATGGTGAGAGTCGCATGTTAACC
The DNA here is from genome assembly GCA_964584725.1 of uncultured Gammaproteobacteria bacterium. Lineage (GTDB taxonomy): Bacteria > Patescibacteriota > Patescibacteriia > 2-12-FULL-60-25 > 2-12-FULL-60-25 > MWCR01. Next base: position 3,671 of record CAZPAP010000024.1, on the reverse strand, counting down.
AAGCTAAATATTGTTATTTAAGCCAAAATATTAACTTCTAGGCCTTCAAATTTAGGTTATAGCAACCTAACAAAGCTAGGCCGTATTGTCAATGAATTTTATCCCCTTTTACCTTGTTTTTTAGCTCATATTCGCCAAAAAACGAGCGCGCAAAATTAGGTGTTTAAGCTGCCACAGGTACACGAGTCGGCTCTTGTACCTTTATTGCCTCAGATTGCTCGTCTGCCTTCTTATTTTTTGGATGCTCAATAGCATACATCAAGGCTCCGAGCATTTTCTGGATGATTGAATTGGTCTCGCGCAGACGCGAAGTCTGTTCGGCTTGATCCGGGAACAGATCCTGGACCAAAAGCAAATAAGTTTCGCATTCAGCTGCATTGGCCTGGGCATAGGACAAGTGCCTAAGGAACTCATTCCTTACTCTCTTGCGCTGGCCTTGGGCGATCTGCGCCGGAATAGCGACAGCTGCCCGGCCAAGCTGGGAGAGCAGACCATACCTTTCTTCTGAAGGCAGTGATTTGTTCAGGGCCAAGATGCCTTTGGCAAAATCAAAGCTTTGCTGCCAGACGACCATGTCCCTGAATGATTGGAAATATGAAGTAGACATAATATATTGGGTTGCGCGCCCGTTTTTTGGCGTCATGCACTGGCGTTTTCCTGCTTGAACTGAAGCGACTCTGCCACATGGTTCGCTTCGATCCGATCTGCACTACATAAGTCTGCGATGGTCTGAGCTACCCGAAGCACCCTAAAATATGCACGAGCCGAAAGCTTGAAGCGGTCTGCGGCCTTGCGCATCATTTCTCTAGCCTCTGGAGCCTGAGCTAAACAGCGTCTGACCTGCTCGCTGGTGAGTTCGGCATTAGTGGCCGCGCCCGTAACCTCTTTGCGCTGTGTCTGCCTGTCTCTGGCCGCTTGCACGCGAGCCCTGATACTGGATGATTCTTCGCCTGACTCGATCTTCACCAAATCATCAGTCGGCACACGCGGCACGCAGACCCTTAAATCTATGCGATCGATGAGCGGCCCGCTGATGCGCTTGGAATACCGCAACAATTGCTGGGCCGTGCAAGTACAAGCTCTTTCCGGATCAGAAAAGAATCCGCAAGCGCACGGATTCATGGCCGCGATCAAAGTGAAGCGTGCCGGAAAAGAGATTGAGCCCTGAGCCCGCGATACAGACACCATGCCATCTTCCAAAGGCTGGCGCAGATTTTCCAAAACCTGCCTGGGAAACTCCGGGAACTCGTCCAAAAACAAAATCCCGCGATGCGCCAAGGATATTTCGCCTGGCCGCGGAATCGTGCCGCCGCCGACCAAGGCCACGCCGCTGGCCGTGTGGTGCGGGGAACGGAACGGCCTGACCCTGCAGCACCCCTCGCGCGACAACATGCCAGCCACAGAGTGGATCTGCGTCACTTCCAGAATCTCTTCGCGCGTCAAAGCCGGCAAAATGCCAGGGAAAGCCCTGGCCAACATGGTCTTGCCCGACCCAGGCGGCCCGGACAGCAAAACATTGTGCCCGCCTGCTGCTGCAATCTCTAAAGCTCGCTTGGCTTGCTCCTGGCCCCGTACGCTGGAAAAATCAGGCATTGGGCCTAATACAGGCTCTGGCGTAATATCCAGGGCTGGCTGGGCTTCCAGGGGCTTTGTGCCCCAAAGATGCGCGCAAACCTCAGCTAATGACTTGGCAGCATAGACTTTGACGTAAGGCACAAGCGAAGCCTCTTTGGCATTCTCAGCCGGCACAATCAATTCCTTGTTTTTGGTCTTGCGGGCATACAAGGCAATGGACAATGCTCCGCGGATCGGGCGAAGCGTGCCATCCAAAGCCAGCTCGCCGACCAGCATGGGCCAACCTGCTTTGGGTTCATCAATGCAATCTGATGCAGCCAGCAAAGCTATGGCAATGGGCAAATCATAGCCTGACCCGCCTTTGCGCAAATCAGCTGGCGCCAAATTGACTGTGACGCGCGTGCGCGGAAACTCAAGCTTGCTGCGCTTCATGGCGCTCCTGACCCGTTCGCGCGCTTCTTGCACGGCCATGTCAGGCAGGCCCACGACCATAAAGGCAGGCATGCCCCAGGCGATATCAGCTTCAACAGAAACCGGATATGCCTCTAGACCTAAAACTGCAGCTGTTGGAATAGGCTTCATAATATATGGAGCTTCACTCCCCCAGCACCTCTGATATCAGTATCTAAAAATCAGGCCTTAAATGCAAAGGCCTGACATCCCATGGAAACATTTTCTCTTTAGAGCCTTATTCCTATGTTTTGCATTCCTGACAATCCACAAGCTGATTTCAGTTTCCTGGCTCGTGCCTGGTTGTTGATAAACAGATCAAGTATCCGATAATGCCGAGCGAAATCCAAATGTCAGCCAAATTGACGACTGATGTTTTGAAAAACAGGATCCAATCAAAAACATAGCCCTGGACTACGCGGTCGTAAAGATTGCCGAGCGCGCCACCTAAGACCAAGCCAAGAAAAGCCATCTGGCAAATCGATCTTTTGTTCCAAGACCAGTACAAGCCATAAGCCAGGGCAGCAAAGGCCGCGACATTGATGACAATCAAGATTGCGAACGGCAGCTGTATGTCAGCCAAAAGCCCGTAGTTCTGATGAGCGCTAAAACTCAGCCAGCCAAAAAAATAAGAACCTTGCGGCAAAGCATGGTTCTTGAAAAAACTTTTTGTCAGTAAATCTGCGGCCAGTGAGACGATGCTGACGGCCGATAGCACTAGCGCGGCTCTTACATTTCCTGAGTCAAGACTTTTTTGCATGAGATGCAGCTGGATGAAGCTGGCCTAGCCTCTAACCTTTTTTGGTCAATCGGCTTTCCGCAATATTTGCAGATGCCGTATTTACCTTTTTCCAGTGCCTCCAAAGCCTGCTTCACATCCTTAAGCTCAGACTGCAAACGGGCTTCCATGGAAAGCTCATCAGCGAACTCAGTAATTTCGGCTGCATTGTCATCTTCTGAATTGCTGCCTGATTCTGGATAGGCAGCATCAAGCTTGGCCGGATCCTTTGATCCGAGGTCTGATAATTCTTGCTCCAGCTTCTGCTTTTCAGCCAATAACAGCTCTTTGAATTTGTTCAGTGTGTTGGTATCCATATTTTTAGATCTTCATTAAATTGTAAGTCATTTTAGCCTAGAATGGAAAACCCAGCAAGGGTAAAATCCCTGATATGGTTTTTAAGCTGGCATTAGCGAAAGTATTAGCCTAAAACCAAACGCCCCGGCAATTGCCGAGGCGTTTTTTCTTTGGATTGATTTAGAGGCTTAAAGCGTCACTTACTGTCTTGACTGAGGCCTTGACCCCAACTAAGTCGATGTCAGTTGCAGCATTGATTGGATCTCCGACCTTATAGCTGCCGAAGAATGTGTCGTCAATGTCATCGATCATCTTGTTCCAGTTGGTGCCATAGAGGGCTGAAGCCACAGCTTCGGTCTTGACCCAGCGGAGGGTTCCGCCTGTAGTCACTACATAGGTGTCGTTCAAGCTCAAGAACTTAACCATTCTTGAACCCGGCTTGTAGATGACATTCTTGCCCAATGGGATGGAAGCTAACTGCTTTGCTGTGACAACTGTCACTCCCGAGAAGTCAGCATACCAGGTGAAGAAGACTTTGGAGTTGGGGAAAGCATGGCGCTTGCCGTCTGCT
>CAZPAP010000023.1:0-16589 GCA_964584725.1 uncultured Gammaproteobacteria bacterium | reverse complement strand
TATCGGCCTGTTCAACGTCGGCCAGTTCATCGACGCCACGGGCTTCAACCTCCGCCCCAGCAACAACCCCCTCATCGACCTGCTCTGCGGGTCTTTTTTCTACCCCTTGCACATATAGGATTTTAGATGTAAAACCTTGCTCTCACGTTCCTCGACACTCTCACTCGGAGGTAAGCCGCATGATTCCACAGACCCCGGCAAAATTGGAAAAACTCGAGGTATCGCATACTGAGTTTCGCGATTTCTTTGCGACTCAGGGGTTGTTCTGCGAGCAAATCATTGCTCTGTCAGTCGACCCGACCACAATGAGCATTGCAGTTGCTTTCTCCAGGCAACTCCCTGCTAACGAAGTGCGCGGAGAGCTACAAGCTGCAGCGCGCGGCTTTGAAATCATCTCTTTCACGCCTTTTGTCGGCATGACTTTGATCGAGACCTCAACCCCGGTCCCGTACGCTTCGGACGCATACCCCAAGGCGGAGGAGCTGTGCCAGGCTCTTTGGCAAACTTTGCCCTTGGCCAAAAGCTTGAACCTCAGCCTTAACCAGCCGTTCTATCTGGCTGGCAACGTCAACCAGCTCTGCTGCCAATACTACCTCGCGGATACGGGAAGGCTGTTCCCCATCTATGCGCAAGCAGGCGCAGAAGGCATCACCAGCATTCGCTACAACTGCACGACTGACCAGCTGGTCGGAATCCGCGTCGATAAACGCGGTCTTGGGGTCGCGATCGCGCAGTTCCCGGCCTCAGTAGCCTTGCGCAAGCCCCATAAGCTGACCGACTTCGGCTACTGGAAAGATATCGAGTCCCCGGCCAAGCCGATTCTCCATTCGTTCTCCAGGCCAAGCCGAAAAGGAGACATGATACTCAACTACCAGACTGGCATCTTGGATGCATTCCTTTTCACGGATTCCAAGAAACCTCCGCAACACTCGCCGACTGTCACCAGCAAGTCGCGGGTTGTTGGTACGCTGGCGCCCGGGTCTGGAACCTACCTGGAGTATCGGCCTGTCACTGGCCATACCCAAGTCCGAAACGTAAAGCTGGACGCATCCACGCCTCAGGTTCTGTGCGACCTGGTGAAATAGCCTCGTCCTCCCATCCCTCCCTTCTCAAGGAGGGCTTTTTGTTTAATAACTGTTCTGTATGCTAAGATTGCTATCAAATATGCCATACTCAGTCGTTTTCTTCGGCACGTCTGACTTTGCTGTCCCGAGCCTTAAGGCTTTGCTCGCAGACGCGCGTTTTGACGTGAAAGCCGTGGTTACTCAGCCAGACCAGCCAACCGGTCGGCATCAGGTAATGACAGCGCCGCCAGTCAAAGCCATTGCACAAGAACGCGACCTGCTCGTCTTTCAATTCGAAAAAATAAAAGATCCTTCAGCCCTATCAAAGCTCGCAGATTTTAATGCTGATTTTTTCGTGGTCGCAAGTTACGGCCAAATTATTCCTCAAAGCGTCCTGGACCTGCCGAAGATAGGCCCGATCAATGTCCACGGGTCTCTCCTACCAAAATGGCGCGGCGCTTCGTGCGTGCAAGCAGCTATTGCGGCCGGCGACGAAAAGTCAGGTATCACAAGCATGCTCATGGATGCGCTCATGGACCATGGCCCGATTATTGCGCAAGCCACGACTCCGATTCTTGCGGATGATACAGGCGAATCACTGCACGACCGGTTGGCTCTGCTTGGCGCGCAAAAATTGCCAGATGTGTTGGATCAATTCGCGCAAGGCAAGCTCAAAGCAGTTGAGCAAGATCATGCGATGGCAACAACCTGCAAGCTACTCAAGCGCGATGACGGCAAAATCGATTGGACAAAATCAGCCCAAGAAATTGAACGCTTGATCCGCGCCTACAATCCATGGCCCAGCGCTTGGACGACCCTGAAACAGAAAAGAATTAAAATACTCAAAACACAAGTCCTCGAAGTCCTAACAAGTCCTCGAAGTCCTGGAGAAATGTATGCTCAGGAAGGCAAGCTGATGGTCAACTGCGGTGATAATAAGGCACTTGAGATACTGGAGCTCCAGCCTGAAGGGAAAAAAGCAATGACAGCAAAACAATTCTTAGCAGGCAACACCCTCTAATTTTAATAAAAGTTTTTTCATCTCAACTCCCCCTGCATATTTGCCGATCTGCCCGTTCTTACGGATCACCCGATGGCACGGATAAACAATGGCTACTGGATTTTTTCCAATTGCGCTGGCTACAGCCCGTACAGCTTTTGGCATCTTGATGCGTTTCGCGATGTCCTCATAGCAAGCTGTCTTGCCATACGGAATCGTCAAAAGCGCTTTCCAGACTTTTTTCTGAAAATCAGTCCCATTCAATTTGATCGGTAAATCAAATCTTTTGCGTTTGCCCGCGAAGTATTCAGATAATTGTTTTTTAACCTGATTAAAAATTTTAGTTTGGCGATTCAGTGGAGATCCTTCACTCCGCCGAGCTTCGTTCAGGATGACGGCGGAGGTTAACTCTTGCGTCGTAAAATCCAGACGGGTCACGAAAAAATCATCTGTCTCAACAAACATATGTCCAACTCGTGTTTTAAAAACAATCTTTTTCATCATCTTTTACTCTGTTTCATTTTTCCAAGCATCAGGGTGAGCCAAAACCAAAAAGCCTTCCATGCCGATCAGCCACGCAAAACCTAACGGATGATCCAAGTATGGCGTAAATATATGCACAACCGCCAAACAGATCAGGCTGCCTGCTGTTCCGGCTTTGATCCACCAAGCATATGGGGATTTGCGTAAACGCCAAATCATGGAAATCAACAGCCAACCCATGATCGCTATCCCAAAAATTCCGAACTTGACCCAAAACCCAAGCCAGCCCCATTCAAATTCATAAGTTGTGTACATTCCATCCGGATTATTCTGCAGCACCCTGGGGTCATTGCTTTTGTATGTGACTGTACTGCCAAAACCATTGCCTAAAACAGGTTCTTGATTGATTTTGTCCAGCATGGCAGGCAATAAGTTCCAACGGCTGGAGGCTGCTGCATCAACCACTGTTCCCCTGCTCTGGAACATGCCCAATAGCGATCCTCCTTGCCAATTCGGCCAAGGAAAATACATGATCGCGGCCACAAGTACGAATGCACCGACACAACCGCCCAAAGCATATGTCACAGCTTTAAAAGGCAGTTTCCTGAGATGGACAATAGACAGGATGAACACGAACAAACCAGCAGCAGCTTCGCCCAGCCAAAAGCTTCGCGATAAGCTGATAAGCAGGATCGCAGTAGAGACTACCCAGGCCCAAGGCACCATCTTTTTTCGCCAACCCTCGCTCTCATATTTTTTCCATTGCTGTTTGATGGAGCTTTTCTGATAGATGTCCTCAACCCACCAAGCAAAAATCAATAAAGGTATGGACAGCAAATAGATTGAGGATTGGAAAAAGACCCGATATATCTGTCCGCCGGCCGGAGTGATTTCGCCCACCAGCGTATCCCTCACCCAGTCATACCAATACATGGCCAAGCCTTGCATTGAATGCGTAAAAATGTAGAAAGTCGCAAGGATCTTCAGGCTGATGCAAGCCAAGGCCGCCGTAAGAACAATGCTTGCATGTTTTTTCAATGTTGCTGGAAACCTATGGGCAATATCAAGAGTCGGAATGAGATATGCTAAAAACAGCCAGGCATTCAAGTCCTGAAAAATATATGGCTGGTGCTTGATCAAGCCCTGCACAAGCCCAGCTGCCACCATTATAGCCACAAACACCCAGGCCTGGAACAAAAACAACTCACTCAATTTCCAATATTGCCAAATCCTGTTTTTTATTCCGTTTATTCCCCAGCCAAGCATGAACCCAGCCATGACTGCCATGCGCAAAGAGACCCTGAAGTCGCCCGCCGGAAAGTAAACAGTATATCCAAAGCCGCCGATGATCAGTTCACTGCCAGCCAAGACCAAAGCTAAGGCAGGCTCAGAATAAGCCAGGATTGCCATCACAATAAATATCAGCCCAGTCAATATCGCATTCGCGATCGGAAAACTGAAGAATGAAAATGACAGGATCTCGATCAACATGAATCCAGCGAACCAAGCCAAAAGCATTTTAAGATTGTTTGTTTTCTTTCTTTTTTTGTCTTGTTTTTCGGCTTCAGCTATTTCCTCGATCAATTCTTTCGGCGGTTTAGGCCCCAAACCAAAAATCGCCACGCCCCAAGCCAGCGCCATGGAAATAGGGCTTAACAGCGTCACGGCCAGCCAAGACCAAAAACCATGCCATTTGTACATGTACTTCCTCAGGCTGGCATTGAAATAGCGTTGTTTTTTTATGGAAAACACCTGGCTGAAGGCCAAGCCTCCGTGATGGATCACTTTGACGCTTGGCTCGTAACGCACGTTCATTCCCAGCGTCTGCGCCTGCTTGCACAAATCAACTTCCTCAAACCAAATGAAGTAGCGCGGATCAAACCCATGTACTCTGTCCCAAAAAGATTGGCGCACCAAAAAGCACGCGCCTTTGACCTGATCGACTTTCTGTTCCTTGTCTTTGTCCAGGCCGAAATAGAAATATTTTTTGAAAACGGGCCATTGTGGAAAAAAGTTGTGCAGCTTCAGAAGCACCAAAGCTTGGTCTTTCCATGTCGGGAATCTCCTCACGCTTTCATGATAGCTTCCGTCTGCGTTTATGAGCATTGGCCCTAAAATGGCTGCATCGATCTTTTGGTCTGCAATATTTACCAAGCGCAACAATGATTTCGGCGGGCACTCAGTGTCAGGATTGAGCAATAAGATATAGCGCGCCTTATGCTGGACAGCTCCTTGGTTACAAGCGCGTGCAAAACCGACATTGGTATCATTGGCGATAAAATCGATCCTTTCTTCCTCTGCGATAATTTGGCGCATCATCTCTTGCGTATTGTCTTTTGATGCATTATCTACGACCAAACATTCCCAATTCAGGCCATTGCAAGCATCAGGCAAAGACTTCAAACAGCGCTCCAAAGCGCTCTTCGTGTTCCAGCTCACGATAACTATGTGAAGATCTTTCATAACTTGTGTTTTTTGCGGATGATAGTTTCCGCTTCTCTGTATCTTTTGATCTCTTTCGGAGTCCATCCCAGAATCGGCCATTGCAGTTTATGCACGAACGATGGCAGCCAGTGGCTTATCCCGCTTTTCCTCTCAGTGATACTGAACAGCGTTTCATCCAACCACAGGCCTTTTACGCCTTTTTCTCCGAGCGTGAGCCACAGATCCCAGTCTTGGAACTTTGTTAAACTCTCATCAAATGGCTGCAGGATCGATCGGCAAATCAAAGATGTCGTGTGAATATAATTCATTTTGCGCAGAGCCGCAAGGCTAAACTCTCGGCTTTTCATCAACTTGCTTCCCCACTTAAAATTGCTGTAAACAAAGCCAATTTCTGGGTGCTGCTCCAAGGCATTGTACATCTTAGCTAAAGCCTCTGGCACGAGCGTGGCGTCCGCATCCAAAAAAATGATATACGGTGCAGTCGTCATATCAGTGCCCTTGTTCCGTGCGGCAGGCGCTCCTTTGTTGACATCAAACCTACAAAACCTGAGATTCAAATTTTTTGCATGTTTGTCTACAATGTTTTTCGGATCATCTTCAGTTGATCCATCATCCACCACCACGACTTCTTTAGGCTGAAGCGTTTGACGCTCAAGCGCATCCAAAGTCTCGTCCAATTCTTTGGTGTGGTTCCAGCATGGAATGACAACAGCGATACCATCACCTTTTGTCATCTTGAGCGGAGTAAGTTCTACGAACGCAGTCGAAAGATCTGGCTTGGTCTGTAATGCAGAACGGCCCAGATCCTTCAACTCCGTATGACTTCGTTCAGGATGACAGTCTGTAGAATTCAGTTTATTTGCCAGTGCATGCCATCGGTCTTCCCATTTAAACTCGCGTTCAACTCTCTCGCGTCCGACCTGGCCCATGCGTTGCGCCAACTCAGGCTCATCCAGCAATTTGACGATCTTGTTTGCGACTTGATCAGCTGTTGGCGCAATCAAATAACCAGTTTCGCCATCAACCACAGCTTCACTCGTGCCCCAGCCCTTGCCCGCGATGACAGGCAAGCCTGCATATGCAGCTTCCAAGAACACGATACCAAAGCCCTCCACATCATCAGCTTGTTCGCGCGCAGGCAAACAAAAAACATCAGCTGCCGCATACCACTTGCGCACATCTTCATCGCTTGCATCCTTGATCCATTTGACTGGCACTTCATTTAATTCTGCCAGCGATTCCAATGCCTGCGCATATGGCCCATTGCCGATCACTGCAAAAACAGTATTTGGATGTTTTTCCAGGATTTCAGGCGCAGCTGCAATCAAAGTATCAATCCCCTTGCGCTCAACTAAACGTGCCACCGACAAAATGACTTTCGCGTCTTCATTGATGCCAAGCTCCTGGCGAATAGCGAGTGGCGAATAGCGAGTGGCGAACGGTTTTATTCCAGGCGTGAGTATCAATGGCTTTGCACGTGCATGAAGTCGCTTCAGTGCTTGCGCTGTTGCCTGGCTATTTGCAATCAACACTTTCGCGTTCTTGCAGATCCTATTCAACAAAAACTTTTTCCAGCGAGAATTCACGCGCTTCAAATCAGTACCATGAAAAAGCACAACAAATTCTGGCCCGCCAAAAAACTTGGACAGCCAGGCCGCAGTACCAATAGGAAAAACGTGCGAGACGAGTATTACTTTATCTTTTGGAATCTCCAAACATCTCTTGATTAAAGGCAGCCACTTGGGCCAACCAATCCACCAAAATGTAACTCTTGTGACTTGCCTGCCCGCAACGCTCTCGCTTGCGAGGCGGGCGGGTGACTCGTGACTTGTGACGTCGGTCGGATGTTCTAGTGGTACCTTGACCTCGATCTCGCCGTTTGACGCTTCAACAAAATCCGACAGATAACGCGCAACTCCGCCCCTCATGGGCGGATAATCAAAGGTCAGGCAGACCAAGCGCGGATTATTCTTCATGAAGTTCATCCTGCCTCCCGGATACTTTTTGTTTGACTGCGCGCCAGACCGGCAAAACATCCTGGACAGTGATCAATTTCAAGACAAACATGCTCGCGATAGCGATTGCTCCCCCGAACACAGCGGCCATGGCAAAAGGCATGATTCCACCCACATATTTCCAAGCGACATATGCGATGGCAGCGCCGATCATTGAGCGCAGCAAAATCCAAGCCATTTCCCAGGCGCCTCCAGCAGTCTTATAAGTAAAAGTCGTGCCCATCATGAACAGCGCCCAAAAACTGAACACGCCTGCCCAAGCCGCGCCAACCGGGCCATACATGGGCACCAGGATCGCGTTCAAGATGACATTGATGACCATGGTACTGACTTGGACCATTGTTTTCAAATGCGCCCGATGCGACCCATTCATGAGTGCACCCACCGGAAAATCCAAAAATATAGGAATCAAAACCCAGGGCAAGACTTCCATGGCCGGAATTGATGCCATGTATTTTGAGCCATACAACAAAGGCATGAATCTTGGAGCAAGAGCAGACAAGCCAGCTGCAATCGGGAAAGCAATGGCAGCCATGAGCTTTAAAGCTCCATTGAATTCTGATTTGAGTTTCTTTTCATCATACTCTGAAAAGGCAGATGCAAGCGCCGGGTAAAGCGCGGCCGAAAAAGTCAGAGGCAAAAACTGCATGGCATAAGTCATCTTATAGGCCGCCGCATAATAACCGACTGCTGTTGCGCCTTGATAAGCCTGCAGCATCAAGCTATCCACATATGAGTAAACTTTGACGGATATGCCGGCAATGGCAAACGGCAAAGCTTGCTTGGCCAAAGCACTGAAGTGCATGGCTTGGGGCTTGAGTATGACCACGCCCAATTTCTTGGCATTGTGCCATGACCAGCCCACGTTCCAAAAACTGCCGGCGCACAAAGCAACAGCCAAACCAATCGGACCCCAGCCCATGACAGCGGCCGTGATCGCAATCGTAGCTGTCACGACTTGGCCCAAAAACATGCCAATAGCCTCAGGCTTGAGATTCTGCCTGCCGCGCAATGACCCGTACAAAATCAAATGGATGGCGTCTGCGGCCATGGCCATGCTGGCTATGGCGATCGTGGCCATGATCAAAGCTGACTGGCCAGTCAGTATGCCGTAGCCAAGTGACGATAAGATGGCCACAGGAATCAGCAACAGCTTGGCCCTTATGGCCGCGCCAAACAGCCTGTCAGCATCTTCCTTAGCTCCGGCAATGGCCCGGATGATGACTGGCGTGATCCCAAGGTCAGATAAAGTAACAAAAACCGAGGTGACTGAAACAGCAAAAAAGTAAGTACCCGTGATATTCGGCCCAGTCAGCCTAGCGACCAGGGCAAAAGCAATAAAAGCAATGAATTTTTGGCCTAATGTAGCCATCATCAGCACCATTGCATTTTTGGCTGTTTTTGGGTTAATCATGCGGATATTCTACTAGTTTCCTGACATTTAGTCGAGATGCAGGAATGATATCAAAAGAGACCCTTTCGGATCTCTTTTCTGTATTTGATGTTTAGCGCTTTGACCACTGTGGTGAACGGCGCGCTGATTTTTTGCCGAACTTCTTGCGCTCCTTTTCGCGAGGGTCGCGTGAGAGATAGCCAAGTTTCTTTAAAGTCTTCCTGAATGTCGGGTTTAGCACGATCAAGGCGCGGGCAATGCCATGGCGCACAGCCTCTGACTGGCCGCGCATGCCGCCTCCGACGACCTTGGCGCTGATATCAACCGCCTCATCCTGACCCACAGCCTTCATCGGATTGATGACTTGGGCGCGCAGATCATAAGTCGTGAAATATTTGTCGTATTCTTTGCCGTTGACTGTAATCAAACCTTTGCCGTTCTTGATCAGCCTGACGCGCGCAGTCGAGGTTTTGCGGCGGCCTACAGTGGCGATGAACGAGCCGCCCTTGGCAGCTTTGGCTGCGACCTGTTGGTCCTCTTCCAAAACAATGGTCGGAGTTTTTTCGGCCTTCAAAACCGCTGGCTTTGCCTTTTTCTCAGCCGCTGGCTTCTTGGGCTTTTTCTCTGCAGCAGCCTTTTTGACGGCTGGCTTCTTTATTTCTTCTGGCATAGGTTATTTGACGAAAGTTAAGCGTTTCATGCGCAAGGCCTGCGTGCGGTTCTTGGGCAGCATGTAGATCACAGCATGCTTAATGACTGTTTCCGGTGAGTCCTTGCGTAAAGTCTTGACCGGCGTGGTTTTGAGGCCGCCCGGGCGGTTTGACGTGCGGTAATAGACCTTTTGTTCCCATTTCTTGCCCGTGAAAACGACCTTGCCCGCGTTCTTCACGCTTACCTTATCGCCCGAATCCATGTGTGGCGCATAATCAGGCTTGTGCTTGCCCATGAGGATCATGGCAATTTTTGTAGCCAAACGCCCCACTGGCTGGCCGTCTGCGTCCAGTTCAATGGTTGCTCTTTCGAATTTGGGCATGCCCACTCGTTTATTCCAAGCCATATATTTTGATAATTACCAAGTACTAATAACCAATATCCAAAAATTAGTCGTTTACAAACTGCAATTGCGCGATTTCAGCGCCATCGCCTTTGCGCGAGCCAAGCTTAATGATGCGCAGATATCCGCCTTTGCGCGTTGCATACCTGGGGCCAAGCTCTTCCAAGACCTTGTTGACCGCTGATTCTATGAACAGGTAAGCAGCCAGCTTGCGGCGGGTAGTCAAATTCTTGGTTTTGCCTAAAGTAATCAGTTTCTCTACGATCGGCTTAACAGCTTTGGCCTTGGCCAAAGTCGTATTCACATGCTCGTACAAAACCAAAGACGTCGCCAAATTGCGAAACAGGGCCTTGCGAGGTCCGTTCTTCCGGTCCAGAGTTACTCTCTTGCGTTGGTGTCTCATATGATTGGTTTAGTACTTGCCTTGAGTTTACGATTCGTAGCTTATGTTCTTTAACAGGTTAAGGTGGTCAGACAAGATGGTCACGGCCTGGTTGCAGGCATCCAATGGATCCAGCGACCCGTCAGTCTCGATGCTCAAGACCAATTTGTCATAGTCTGTCTTTTCTCCCACGCGCGTGGCTTCAACCTCGTATGAAACATTCATGACTGGGCTGAAGAGCGCATCGATCCCGATCACGCCCAAATCCAATTTCTCTTTCTGGCGTTCTTCGGTGGAGCGGTAGCCGCGGCCTGGGGAAACAGTAATTTCCATTTCCATGGAAGCCTGTTTATCCGTGAGCGTGGCCAAGACCAATTCCGGGTTCACGATCTCGACATCAGCATTCTTGGAAAAATCAGCGCCTGTGATGACCTTGTCGCCTTTGACCGAGAGCAAGAGCTTTACCGGCTCTTCTGCGAAAAGCTTGACGCGCAAGGCTTTGAGGTTAAGTATGATTTCCAGCACATCCTCCTTTACATGAGGCAAGGTCGAAAATTCATGGTCTGCCCCGCGGATCTTGACTGCGGTCACTGCTGCTCCGGACAAAGATGAGAGGAGCACGCGGCGCAATGCATTGCCCAAGGTCGTGCCATAACCAGGGGTGCAAGGCTCAACGGTCAGAACACCCTCGTTAGGGCGTTCACCTTTCTTAAATTGTATTTTTGTTGGTAGGAGAAGTGACTCCATATATTTAAAAGATACGATTTTAGCGCTTAGCGCGAATAATATTCAATGATGAGTTTCGGCTCAAACGGCTGCTTGAGCTCGTCCCCTGCCGGCTGGCTGGTCACTTTGACCGAAAGCCCGGCCGGATCAAGCGCGATCCATGACGGGGTCTGCACTGTCTTCAATGCTTCCGGCACTTCCTTCCAAGCGGCTAAAGCGCGCTTGCGATCCTGTACAGCCACTACATCGCCGGCTTTGACCTGGTATGAAGGGATATTTACTTTTTTGCCGTTGACCGTAAAATGCGAATGCGAAACCAACTGCCTGGCAGCAGCGCGGCTCTTGGCCACTCCGGCGCGGTAAACCAAATTATCCAATCTCATTTCCAACATCTTGACCAAATTGATGCCTGAGTCGCCCTTCATTTTCATGGCTTTCTTGTAGTAGTTGGCGAACTGGGTTTCCGACAGACCATAAAAGCGCTTGGCCATCTGTTTCTCCCTAAGCTGCTTTCCGTAGTCTGTGACGCGCGGTGGCTTGCCCGGGCCATGTACGCCTGGGGCATACGGGCGCCTGGTCAAAGCGCATTTGGTGGTGTTGCAGCGCGCACCCTTAAGAAAGAGCTTCTCGCCCTCTCTGCGGCACTGTTTGCAATTGTAGGTCAATTTGGTTGCCATAGGTGGTTTTACATTCTGCGCGCTCGCGGCTTCCTGCAGCCATTGTGCGGCGCTGGGGTCACATCCTTAATGATAAGCACATTGAAATTGTTCGCGTTGAAAGCGCGGATGGCGCCTTCGCGGCCCTGGCCTACGCCTTTCACGTAAATGCTCACGTCCTTGGCGCCTGATTCCAAGATCTTTTCCAAAGCAGTGCGCACGACGATCGAAGCCGCGTAAGGAGTCGCCTTTTTAGGACCCTTGAAACCGCAGTTGCCGGCCGATGCCCAAGACAGGACATTGCCGCTCAAATCAGTCAGCGTGACGATCGTGTTGTTGTAGGTAGCTTGAATATGCGCATTGATCTGCGAGTGCTGTTTTACAGCCTTGGCCTTTTTTCTGGGCTTGGCCGCAACCTTCTTCTTGCCCTCTTCAGGCGCTGCTGCGGTCTGCTCTTTCTTTGTCTGTGATTCGTCACTCATATTAGATCAGATTACGTCTTTTCAAGTTTACGCTTGCCCGAACCCATGGTGCGCCTCACATTGCCGCGGACAGTCCTGGAATTGGTCTTTGTCCTTTGGCCGCGAGCCGGCAAACCTTTTACGTGACGAGTTCCCCTGAAGCAGCCGATTTCCTTCAGTCTTTTTATATTGGATAATTTTTCGCGCTTGGCTTCGCCCTCAACCTTGTAATGCTTTTCTACTTGGTCGCGCAATTTCTTTTCCTGGTCTTCAGTCAAATCCTTGGCGCGGATGCTCGCATCCACTCCGGAATCTTTTACGATCTTGCGGGCAGAGGTCGTGCCAATGCCGTAGATATAGGTGAGCGCGATATCAACGCGCTTGTTTTGTGGGAGGACTACTCCTGCGATGCGTGCCATATGAAAAAAATATTAGCCTTGACGCTGTTTATGCTTAGGATTCTTCTTGCAGACGACTGCGACCCGGCCCTTGCGGCGGATGATCTTACAGTCGCGACAAATTGATTTTACTGAGGCTCTAACTTTCATTTTTGGGGTAGCGCACAGGCGCGATAAACTTAATCAAGTGGGCTATAATCTAAAGGTTATACGCCCTTTTGTCAAATCATATGGAGTGATCTCCACCTGCACCTCGTCCCCGGGGGTAAGCCGGATGCGGTTCATGCGCAATTTTCCCGATAAATGACACAAAATCGCGTGCCCATTCTCGAGCTTTACGCGGAACATGGCGCTTGGCAAGTTCTCCTCCACCACCCCCTTAACCACCAAAAAGTCCTTATTGGCGGAAGTTGGCTGATTTGACATAAAAAATCATGATTTTTGGACTACAAAATTTAGCACCGTAATTATATGCCAAACCCGGTTTTTTTGCAAATGTTCGCCTTAATTCAGCCATCAGGACCCCAAAACCGCCTTAATCCGCCTAACTCCAGCCGAAACAGCCTCTTCCTTCTGGATCTTAAAACTGCCCAGTTCCCCGGTCCTGCTCGCATGCGGCCCGCCGCAGATTTCTTTGGAGAAAAAGCCCTTTGGGTCAGTCGGGTCAGCCACGGT
The DNA here is from genome assembly GCA_964584725.1 of uncultured Gammaproteobacteria bacterium. GTDB lineage: Bacteria > Patescibacteriota > Patescibacteriia > 2-12-FULL-60-25 > 2-12-FULL-60-25 > MWCR01. The sequence goes on along the minus strand of CAZPAP010000023.1, from coordinate 3,837 downwards.
ATAGACCTTGACCTTGGAGCCGTACTTATCCTCAAACAAGCCAATAGCCCCGGCTGCCTTAGCCTCATCAACTGTCATTTCCTCAAAAGCCACTGGCAAGTCGCGCTGGATGACCTCATTCACGATCTTCTCAACCTGCTGGATTTCCTCTGGCGTCATCTTGGCTGTATGCACAAAATCAAACCTGAGCCTCTCAGCCGTGATATTACTCCCCTTTTGCGCCACATGATCGCCCAAGACGTTCCTCAAGGCCTGATGCAAGAGGTGGGTCGCAGTGTGCAAGTGCGTGACCTGCTCAGAATTGTCAGCCAACCCGCCCTTAAATACTCCGGCTGATGCTGTGCGGGACAGATCCTGATGTTTTTTGAATTCAGCTTCAAAGATCGCGCGATCAACTTTGCCGCCTTTTTCGCGCACCATTTCCTCGGTCAGCTCTATCGGGAAACCATATGTGGAGTACAAGATAAAAGCATCCTCACCTGTAATGGTCTGATTCTTTTCAAAAAGCTTTACGAATTCCTTGATGCCGCGCTCTAAGGTCGACGCAAACTTTTCCTCCTCTTTTTGCATTTCAGACAAGACGCGCTCTGCATTTTTCTCCAGCTCAGGATAAGCGGTTTTGTATTGCTCGATGACAGCCTGCCCGATAGTCGGCGTGATTAGGGTCTGGATGCCGAGTCGTTTAGCTTCGCGCACTGCGCGGCGGATGAGACGGCGGACAATGTAGCCTTGGCCAACGTTTGATGGTAAAACACCGCGCGCATCGCCGATGACAAATGTTGCGGCGCGGATATGGTCAAGCAAAATCCTGATAGATCGGTCTATTTGGACGCCTGAACCGTATTTGACATTGAAGACTTTTTCAAAAGTATTGATGATTGTTTTATATGAATCAGTATCAAAAATAGTGTCCACGCCCTGGAGCATGGCCGCCATCCTTTCCAAACCCATGCCAGTATCAACATTGGTCTGGGCTAAAGGCTCAAACTTGCCTGCTTCAGTCTTGTTGTATTGCATGAACACATCATTCCAGATTTCCACGAACCGCCCGCAATCGCAATTAGGATGGCAAACAGGCCCCATGAAAGGGTTGTGCGGCTTGCCCGTATCATAAAACATTTCCGTATCAGGTCCGCATGGGCCGGTTTGGCCAGCCGGGCCCCACCAATTCTTCTTTTTCGGATATGTATAAACCCGCGGCCCGCGATTAGTGAGCGACGGCTCGTCTTTGCCCGCAATCCCAAGCTCAGCCGCAATGCCATGCACTTCAAATTGCGCTTGCCAGATGCTGATTGATTCATCGTCGCGCAATGCATCAGCATCGCCTTCAAAAACAGTGACGTAAAGTTTAAGCGGATCAATGCCAAACCATTCTTTGGATGTGAGCAGTTCGTATGACCAGCCAATGGCTTCTTCCTTGAAATAATCGCCCAAAGACCAATTGCCCAACATTTCAAAAAATGTTCCGTGCGATGAATCCCCCACCTCATCGATATCATCGGTGCGCAGACACTTTTGCACGCTGGCCAGCCTCTTGCCCATGGGGTGGGCTTGGCCCAGCAAGTATGGCACAAGCGGTTGCATGCCAGCTGTGGTGAAAAGCACCGTCGGATCATTCTCTGGTATCAAAGATGCAGATGGGATAATGGCATGGCCTTTTTGCTTGAAAAAATCCAAAAAAGTTTGCCTAACTTGGTCAGTGGTCAGCTGTTTCATATCGCGAATAGATTAACGCGAAAAAGGCAAGAGAGCAATATCCCCTTCCTGTCCTCCCCCTTACACTAAGGGGGAGCTAGAGGGGGTCAAGAAACAAAAAAGAGGTCTTGCGGACCTCAAAGAGAAACTGGGCAACGAAGCTACTTGACCAGGAGTTCAGACCTGTCTGGGAACAATTTCATTGCTACGAGCGCGGCCGTAAGCTTCATCATGGGCGTCTTGAATGCTTGCCCGTCATTCATATGAACTTCAGCCACTCCCAGCGTTACGTCATAGTCCAGCACAGGTCCTTTGTTCAGGCTTTCATCACCACGCTTCATACTCGTGGCTTCGATGATGTAAACAAAGGAACGGGGACCAGACATTCCCTTCTCGGAATGCCTGTATCCATTGGGTTCGCTTACGAGGTACTCCTGTAACGCGGCCAACTGCCTGTGATTCAAAACCAACTTGATTTCCATGACTTACCTCCGCCGTGGATTTAAGCAGAAAAAGGCTTGTGCGTCAAGGGCTCAAAACCTCTTCGCTTCTCCTTTCTCAAGGAGACTTTAACGTACTAGGTCACACCCTCTTGAGAAAGAGGGGTAGGGGTGTTTTCGGTCAACCTATCTCCCCTTTCACATCCTTGGTTGCGGCGTCAATCAATTCCAAAGCACTCCCGTCTATCTCCCCGTTTTCTTTTTTGAGTGCGCGATATACCAGCTCGGCTTGGTTGGCGAAAACCTTGAGCACGCTTGGATCAAACTCCTCAAACTTAGCAGGCGTGTGGTGCAAAATCATAAATGCCTTGACTGTACCCGTGTGCCTATCCGAAGGGATTATCAACCAATTCTTGTCATTGACCGCCAGAGTCCCGAACTGCAAGTTTGAATCATGGATACGTTTGAGCTCCTTATTCGCGATGCTGATGCTTGAAATCTGCCCGGCAGCGCCATTCAGATGCAAAAATTCAGCCTCTGTGCGCAGCTTGTCCAGGTTCACGAAACGGATCAAACCCGGCGCGCCACCTAGGCTGCCTGAGGCGGCCAAAACCAGGGAGCGCATCAAATCCTTGCTCAGTTTCGCTTGATCGAACATTGAGACGCTCGTGTCGTTCGAAAGTTTTTTCAGCACATCCATCTGGCGGTTCATGGAGCCGATATATTGGTACGAGGAAACCAGCTCTTTTTTGACACGCTCGCACGCATGCTGAATCTTGAGGTTTTCTTTTTCGGTCTTTTCCATCAAGCGCTCGTACAGCATAAAAATGGATAGACCGGCAATCCCAAAAACGAAAATCAAAAATTCTTCGATGTGCTGTTCCTTGATTCCAAGATAATCCTGGCTGATGATTGACGGTGAAAAAACAGCCAGTACGAAAAGCAAAAGGTACACGATTGATATCCACTGGAACTTTGATGATCGTTCTTCTGACATAACTTACGAATTACGAATCTGTTACGAATATACGAATTGGTTATTTATGTGCTACGCCTCTAATCATCCCGCCGCCGAGGCACTCGTTGCCTTTATAAATTACTGCCGACTGCCCAATGGCCGCGGCTTTGATAGGAGTATCCAATTCCAGAACAAACCTGTTTTTTGATTCTTTTAAAATACACCCCTTGTTCGGCTCCTGCCTATAACGCGCCTGAATCTGGACTTTGACAGGCAATTTAGGAGCTTTTCCGCTTATCCAATGGACATTCTCGATCTCCAAGCCAATTGCTTGCAAAAAAGGATGGTCCTCGGATTCTACCACAATCAGCCTATTGCCGGCCATGTCTTTGCCAGCCACATACCAAGGGTGGTCGCCTGCGACCCCGATCCTCTGCCTTTGGCCAATCGTATAGTTATGCAAGCCAGTATGTTTACCGATGGCCTTGCCGTCTGCAGTAATGATATCTCCTGGCTTAGATGCAAGTCTAGACCCCAAAAACTTGGAAAAATCAATCTTGCCGATAAAGCATATGCCTTGGCTATCTGGCCTTTCAGCCACTGGCAATTTGAACTTCCTGGCCAAATCCCGAACCTGGGGCTTGGTGTACCCCCCGATCGGAAACAGGGGATGCGCCAAGCGCTCCTGACTTACACGATACAAGACGTCGGATTGGTCCTTATCCTTGTAACTTCCGAGATGAA
>CAZPAP010000022.1:0-16806 GCA_964584725.1 uncultured Gammaproteobacteria bacterium | reverse complement strand
GCGGAATGATGATGGACAGAGCCGCGGCACTTAAGTTGCCTGCGGTTTTCTGGGCTGACTGCTTCCAAGGCACTGGAACCGTGTTGGTAACAAATAACAACAATACGACAGCACAGACCGTCGCGAAACCACCCGTCCAAATCAACCACGACTTACTTTTTGGCGCCGAAGATTTTTCTTTCGTATTTTTCCTTTCGTCTTGCGTCTGCATATTATGAGCTTTTAAGTTTTTAGCCATAAGCTCTAAATGCGCGCGCTGGCTTTTCATGACACCTTCGTCCATTTGATCCTTGGAAGAACCTATCTCTTTCTCCAAAGCCTTTGCCATGTCCAAATACGGGGCGTCAGCCGGCTGAGGCTGCCCCTTACCTTTGAGCGCGGCGTCCAAACGGAGCGCGTCTTGTTCTTGGTCCTTGTTCATAGCTTTATGGCTTTGAAATTAATTCTTTGCGCATGCGTCCCAGGGCGCGATATACCAAAACTGCGGCATGATTATTCGTTATATCAAATTCTCGGGCAATATCCTCGGTCTCATAGCCGGCAAAAAATCTGAGCGTCAGCACTTGCTGATCCCGTTCAGACAATTCATCCATGGCCTCCTTAAGCCTCTCTCCTTCAAGTTTTATTTCGGTATTCCATTCTGGGTCGTCGAGCGATGGCGGATCCCAAACATCTGGATCAATCTCCTGCGTCTTGCGGAAAGCCGAACTGCGCCAATGGTCTGCCAAGGCATTGGCAGCCACGCGATAAAGCCAGGCGCCGATCGAAACCCCTTTCCACTCCAAATTCGGAGCAGACTCCAAGAGCTTGATGAAGACCTGAGCCACGATATCTTCGGCAATTTGCTTGTGGCCGGAGCGCTTGAGCAGAAACGAATAAAGCTGGCCCGCGAACCGGTCGTAAACCTCGCCAATGGCCTCAGGATCAGCTTTTAAACGTTCAAAAAGCTCTCGCTCTTGCTCTATGGTCAATTTTTCTGGAGCCATAGTATGAAACGCTTGTTTACAGCTAACATTACAAAATTCTACAATGAATCAACTAAATATACAAAGTCAGACGTTTTTCGGCTTCCTGGACTTCAAATAGCCATAGGCCGGCGGTGCAACTGAAATGAGGATGATGGCCAAGATAATCCAATCAATATAGCGGTCAATGTCGGGGATGGATCGGCCTAAAAAATAGCCTAACAGCGTCATTGAACACACCCAGCAGATTCCGCCCGCGATATTGTAGGCCGCAAAACGTTTGTACGGCATTTTTCCGACTCCGGCCACGACCGGGGCAAAGGTCCGGATGAAAGGCATGAAACGCGCCAAGAAAATCGTTTTGCCGCCATGCTTTTCATAAAAAGCCTGGGCTTTCAAAAGATGATCTTTGGCAAACAACAATGATTTGTCTTTGGTGAAAATTTTTGGGCCTGTGACTCTGCCAATATTGTACCCGACTGCATCGCCAGCGATTGCCATCAAGGAAAGCAGACCGAGCAATTCAAAAATATTGAGATAACCGCGCGAGGCCAGCAAGCCAGCAGTGACGAGCAGAGAGTCTCCGGGCAGAAAAAAGCCGACCAATAAACCGGTTTCTGAAAATATGATCACGGCCAAGACTGCATAGCCTCCCCAACGGATCAAACCTTCGATATTATTCAGGTTTTGGAAAAACTGGATGATTACATTCATGGCCCAAAGCTTACAGGTTTTAAGGCTTTTAGTCCATGATTTATTCAAAGCCGTATTGAGTGCTACAATATCGCTGTATGAAATACATTCTTGCCCTGGATATTGGCACGACATCAACGCGAGCAATCGTATTTGACGATAAGTTCAGGATCTTGGGCAAGCATTCGCTTAAGACTGTAACCATGGCTGATGAAAACGGCCAGGTGGAGCAGGATCCAATGGAACTTTGGGATAAGACTCTGGCCTGCGCCAAAGAAGCCATCAAAATTTCGCGCATAAAAGCCTCAAGCCTGGCTTGCATCGGAATAACTAACCAGCGCGAGAGCGTTTTGGCTTGGGACTCCAAGACTGGCAAGTGTTTGAGCAATGCACTTATCTGGCAGGACAAGAGGACGGCTTTGAGATGCAAACAACTGGCAGACAAGCGTGATTTTGCGCATCAAATCCAGGCCACGACTGGTTTGATTGTTGACCCAGTTTTTTCCGCCAGCAAAATGGAATGGCTAAACCAAAGATTATCCAAGAATCCCAATCTTATTTTGGGCACGATTGATGCTTGGATGCTTTGGAAGCTGACAAACGGGCAGACCTTTGCGACTGAACCGTCTAACGCGAGCCGCACAATGCTCATGGACTTAAAAACCTGCGAATGGGACCTAGGATTGCTCAAGGAATTCCATGTAAGGCGCGAACAACTCCCCACTATAATGGATTCAAATGCTGATTTCGGAAAAACTGACATGAAATTATTCGGAGTCGCCATTCCTATCACTGGAATCTTAGGCGACCAGCAAGCAGCGCTATTTGCCCAAGGCAAACTCAGCGAAAATAACTTGGCCGTGACATATGGCACTGGAATTTTCGCGCTCAAAACACTCGGGTCCAGCCCCAAGATCGGCGCGCGCGGCTTGCTCACGACCGTGGCCTGGAGAATGCGCGATGATCAGGTAGAATATGCGTTTGAAACCAGTGCTTTGGCTGGCGGCACAATGCTGGAATGGTTAAAAGACGAAATGCATTTGGTAACTGACATGAAAGAATTGGACGAGATGGCCGCATCAGTCAAAACCACGGGCGGCGTAACCATGGTCCCGGCTTTCGCTGGCCTAGCCGCGCCAGATTGGGACCCGACAGCCCGCGGCCTGATGATCGGGTTGAATCGCGGCACAAAACGCGCGCATCTTTGTAGAGCTTCGTTGGAGGCCATTGCCTGCCAAACAGCGCGTTTGGCCAAGTTGATCGACGAACAGACCAAAATAAAATCCTTGCAATGGATGGTAAGCGGCGGCATAACCAATTCAGCCCCCTTGCTCCAGAGCCAGGCTGATATCAGCGCTGTAAAGATTTGTCGCGCGCCGCTTATTGAGTCCACGGCCGCTGGTGCAGCCATGATGGCCGGCTTAGGCGCTGGCGTTTGGCCAGCTTGGAAAGCCGCTTATTCCCAGCTAAAATGCCAAGCCACATTTTCGCCAAAAGACACTAAGCGCGGCCAAGCTTATCTAGCCCAATACGAACGAGCTCTAGAAAGAGCAAAGGGCTGGGCTTAGGCTTGACAAAAACCCAAAAATGTGGTTGGATAGAGCCAACAAACAGCCCTTTGACTTTCCAGAAAGGAAGTCGCATGCGACCTCATACGAACCATTCAAAATCAGGCGATCTTGATCCCTTTTTCGACAATGGCGATCCGTATTTCGCAGTGACCAAGCATAACGCAGCTCGGACGAACAGATCATCGTTCGCTCTCATTTGCGGCTGCTCGATAATCACGTTCAGCGTTCTCTTGCTCGGAAGTTTGGTGACCTGGAAAAACGTACTCTACTTCGGCGGCCTGGGATGTTCCCTGATGGTTATCCTTGCCTATGCCCTAAAGCTCAGATTGGAGCACGAAGAGCTTCGACAAAAGGATGGACCGACAACGGACTTCCCAACGGTCATGCCCCCGGCAAACAGCAAGCCTGGCGAGATCAACTACTTCGTGCCAACAGGCGAGACTGGTACTGCACTGCGATCACTAGTGCTCATGACGCACGCGCCGTGTTCAACACTCAAAGGCGTAATCAACGTGATCGTGATCACACGCCGACGACCGAATGGCATCCGATACAGCATGAAGAGCTTTCGGGCCAACGACGAGTGCATGGACATCCTGAGCCTGTACGTGCCTGAGAGCGATGCTCTCGGCTGCAAATATCATGCCAAGCTTCGGCAAGACCTGATCCACGGCGCCCAGCGCACGCTCGACGTGAAGCTGGAGCATGCTGATGGCAGCGTCAACGAACTCAAGAACCTCTCGGTTTACAAAAGCGCCTAGGAACTAGCCTAGACGCCTTTTTTATTCGCCGTTGGCGAATAACCCGCCGTAGCTTTAAGCGAAGGTGGGTTTTTTTTGTTTACAAAGCCTGCTCCCCGCCCAATTCCTGATCCAACTTCTTCCAGCGATTATACTGGGCAAGCTGTTCAGCCGTCATACCTGCACGCTCCATGAATGCTTTTTCATGAGCTGTGAGTTCAAGACCTTCAGGCGCATTAGCAGCTTGTTGGGCAGCCATCTCCTGAGGAGACATTCCTGACGCGGCCATTGGATTTTCCATTGACATAGTTCTTTGCACTAAAGATTTAAGATGCACACATGTTATCGCGGACTACGCGGTTGTTCAACGCTGCGTCAAGGGTTCTACAACAGCATTCCAACAATCAACAAGGCAACGATGTTCAAGATCTTGATCATTGGGTTGATGGCCGGGCCGGCAGTATCCTTGTATGGATCGCCGACTGTGTCGCCAGTCACGGCTGCTTGGTGGGCAAAAGATTTTTTGCCGCCAAAGTGGCCAGACTCAATGTATTTCTTGGCATTGTCCCATGCGCCGCCGCCTGATGTCATGGAGATGGCCACGAACAAACCAGTGACGATTGAGCCCACGAGCAAGCCGCCCAAGGCCACAGGGCCGAGAAGCAAGCCGACCACGATCGGAGTGAGCACTGGCAAGAGAGCCGGCACGATCATATTCCTCAAAGCGCCCTTGGTCACAATGTCCACGGCCTTGCCATATTCTGGTTTGGCAGTGCCTTCCATGATACCGGCGATTGTTTTGAACTGTCTGCGCACTTCCTCAACGACTAAGCCAGCTGTTTTGCCCACTGCTTCCATGGCAAACGCAGCGAACAAATAAGGCAAAAGTCCGCCGATGAACAAGCCAACGATTACATGCGGATCTTGCAGTGAGAAAACCAACGTCTTGCCGCGATCAGCAAATTCCTGGGTGAAAGACGCGAACAAGACGAGCGAAGCCAAGCCGGCAGAAGCAATGGCATAGCCCTTGGTCACGGCCTTGGTCGTGTTTCCGACAGCATCCAAAGGATCTGTGACATTGCGCACTTCTTCGGGCAAGCCAGCCATCTCAGCAATGCCGCCGGCATTGTCCGTGATCGGGCCATAAGCATCTATCGTGACGATGATGCCAGCCAAAGACAGCATGGCCATGGCCGCGATTGCGACTCCGTACAAGCCAGCCAATGAGAAGGCCCACAAGATGGCCAAAGCAATCAAGATCACCGGAAGGGCCGTTGATTTCATGCTCATGGCCAAGCCTGCAATTACATTTGTGCCATGTCCAGTCTGCGAAGCTTCTGCGATCTTTTGGACAGGCTTATATTTTGTTGATGTGTAATACTCGGTGATCCAAACCATACCGGCCGTGACGAGCAAGCCAATGAACGAGCACTTGAAGATCTCCCAAGAGCCGATGACTGAACCAGCCGGGAAAAACGAGCCTGCAATGAACCAGAAAACAATGGCCGCTAAAATGCCGGCTGCGATCAAACCCTTGTACAAGGCGCCCATGATATCTTGTTTTGCGCCAAGGCGGATGAAGAACGTGCCCACAATGGATGTGATGATTGAAACGCCGCCGATAACCAAAGGATAAAGGATAACGCTTGAGTTGCCAGGGAAAGCCAGGGAGCCGAGCAGCATGGCAGCCACTGCAGTCACCACATATGTTTCGAACAAATCTGCAGCCATGCCAGCGCAATCGCCCACGTTGTCGCCGACATTGTCAGCGATCACGGCCGGGTTGCGCGGGTCGTCTTCTGGAATACCAGCTTCTACTTTGCCGACAAGGTCAGCGCCCACATCAGCTGCTTTGGTAAAAATACCGCCGCCCAAGCGAGCAAAAAGCGAGATAAGTGATCCGCCGAAACCAAGACCGATCAAAGCTTTGAGGTCGCCTGTAAGCCAATAGAATCCGCTGACGCCCAAGAGAGCCAAACCGACCACAAAAAGGCCAGTCACTGTTCCGCCTTTAACCGCAACGTCCAAAGCTTGCTTTAAGCCAGACTTGGCAGCCTCGGTCGTGCGCACATTGGCGCGGACTGAAACGCTCATGCCGATGTAACCAGCCAAACCAGACAAGATTGCGCCGATCAAAAAGCCTAAAGCCATTTTCCAGCCCAAGGTGAACCACAAAATAAATAAAATAACTACGCCGATCATGGCCACGACTTTATATTCGCGGGCCAAGTAAGCTTGTGCGCCTTCCTGGATGGCTTTGGCGATTTCAAGCATCTTGCCTTCGCCGGCTGGGCGCTTAAGAATCCAGCTGACCAGGTATCCTCCCCAAGCCAGAGACAATAATGCGGCTACTAGCGCAAAAATTAACGATGCATTCATACTAGATTAGCGATTAGCAGTTAAAAATTAGCGGTTTATAATGCCCGCAGAATAACAAAATAGGGCTAAACCGTCAATAAAATGGCTATGCTACCAATTTTTTCGCTATTTGAGTCTTCAACTCCTCGAGTCCTTCTCCTTTTAAAGCTGAGACAAACACCGGTGTCATCTCTTTATATTTTTTAGTCAAAGCTGCTTTTGGAATTTTCTTAGCCTGGTCAATTTTATTGAAAACATAAATCTTTGGAGCATCCCCCACGCCGAGCTGCTTTAAAATCTGTTCCACTTCTTCGATTTTCTCGTGCATGAACGAATCATTGATATCAATCACATGCAAAATCAACTCAGCATCAACTGTTTCTTCGAGCGTGGACTCAAACGCGTCAATCAGTTGCGGCGGGAGGTCTTGTATGAAGCCGATCGTATCTGACAGCAAAACCTCTCGACCCATATCGCTCGTCGCATCAGACGGAGGGAACCAAAGTTTGGCCACGCGCGTATCCAAGGTCGCGAAAAGTTCGTCAGCCACATAAGCGCCTTTGTGCGTGAGGGCATTCAAGAGCGAGGATTTGCCTGCGTTCGTGTAACCGACGATGGACGCAGTCTTTAAGCCCAAGCGGTCGCGCCTGGCACGATGCACGCCGCGCGTGTTGGAGATTTTTTCCAATTGTTTTTTGATAAAGCGCTCTTGCTCAGCCAAATGGCGCTTCATTATCTCGATATTTGTTTCGCCTAAGCCGCGCGTGCCAATGCCGCCGGCTTGCTGGGACAATTCCATGCCCATGCGGAAGATGCGCGGGCCCATGTGGCGGATGCCAGCCAAGCTGATCTGCAATTTAGCCTCGGCCGTGGTCGCATGCTTATGGAAAATCTTCAAGATCATGTCTATGCGGTCCCAAACAGCGATATGATCGCGCTCCACGCGCTTTTCGATATTGTAAATCTGATGCGGCTTCAGAATGTTGTTGACCACGATGAGTTCAACTCTCTCCTTCTTGGCCAGCTCCACGATTTCTTCAAGCTTGCCTGAACCGATGAACGTTTTGTAATCAGGCGTGGCGCGGCGCTGGATTATTTTAACCACTACCATGCCGCCATAAGTATGCGTCAAAGACTCGAGCTCATGGATGCGCCGCTCTGCAACTGTCTTTTCCATTAAAGATGGAATGACATCCACCAAAATGGCGCGTGGTTTAAGCGATATCATAATCAACCAAAATATTTAAACAGAATTCCGCACACAAGTCCAAAAATCACTCCGCCTATCACATCAACCAAGTCATGCGCCTTGAGGCGCACGCGCGACCAGCCCACGGCAATGGGCCAAAGCAGCAGCAGCCACGACCACCAGCGGACTTCGGGCACTGAAAAGACCCAAAACACGATCATGATGGCCGCGACTACGTGCGAGCTAGGGAACGAATAATTATACGTCTTTACGACAGCTGTTTCGCCGCGCATGGCCGGGCGCTTTCTTTTGACAATGAATTTGAAGAACTCTGAGGCGAGAACTGGAACTAAGACCCAAAGCACGAATTGGAACCATTTGACCGTGGACAAAGGATGCAGCAGCAGAATCAAAAGCGTGACCAGTGTCATGCCCCACCAGCTGCCGATCATACTGATTACTCGTGCGAAAATGGTTCGTTTTTGTCCTTGCATGGTCGATTATTACCTCATCATTGGAGCCGGTGCGGGCAAGGTGCGTACACCGCCCGAGCTCCCGCCGCTTCCCTCACCATAATAGTATTGCTCAGGCTGGACTATTTCAGGGTAAGTAACTTTGCTTTGCAATTTCAGATCATTCAAGTGGTTCAAGTAAATGCCTGAGTTCGAAAAAGTCAAAAGTGAATCACCAGTGTAAAGCACGCGGCTGACATCCTGATCATATGAGCCATAATAATAGCCTGATTTCAGGAATGCCTGGTCGTCCGTATGATGCGTGACGCGCCCCAAGAATTCAAAGCCCTTGTCCAAGGTCAAACGATAGACATACGCGCCCTGAAAAGTGTAATCGCCATAAGCACTGCCTGCGTATTCGGATTGGCTCTTGATCTCAGGCGAGAGCTCGGCCAAGCGAATAGGCAATGACAAAATCTGTTTGGTCGGCGAATACAAGAAAGCTTTGTGGTCCGTAAGCGCCGGCGAATCAGTGCCGCGGTCGCCGATATCAACCTTGTACATTTCTTTGGGATTGGCCACATCACTCACATCAAACACAGCCATCTTAATGCCTTGATACCAGGCAAAGGATTGCTCAGGCGCATCAGACGCATTCTTGCCCACGCCAATGATATGCGTAGCATCCATGGGATGCAAATAGTCTGAATAGCCAGGGATCTTGAGCTTACCCAAAATCGACGGTTTGGATGCATCTGACAAATCAAGCACAAACAAGGGATCTACTTTTTTGAATGTAACCACATAGCCGCGGTCGCCCATAAAGCGGACTGAGTAGATTCTCTCGCCCGGTGCCATGCCTTCCAATGTGCCGGTCAACTTCATATCAGAGGATAAGACATAAACATTGTTGGTTGAGGGCACGCGGCTATCCCAAACCTGACCTTTTGTAGTTGCCAGCCGCAAGTTGCCCTTGTATTCGTCCATGGAAAACTGATTGAGCAATGTGCCAGGCACAGAAGATTGGGCTTTATAATTTATTTGTCCGTTTTTGATGGCGAACTTATAGACGACTGTCTTTTGCGTATTCCAAGAATCAGGATTCAAGCTGTCGCGCACTGGATTGGAGACGTATTCTTGGCGCGCAACATATAAATTGTCGGTTGATGAGTAGATTGTCTGGCCTGTGCCCAAGATAAGCTTGCGATTGATCGTGCCTTGGCCTGAAATCGGCAAAGAGGCCACGACTAAAAAGTCGCGCGAGGGCTGAGGATCATAATACAAGACATCAGCGCAGCCACCCATGGCCTTAAACGTTTTGCCTGCCTTACTGTCTTTGAAGGCTGGGACCAAATCCCCTTCTTTAGCCTGCAGAGAAAGCGGATCATACGGCGAATACGAGTTCATTATCAGGTAAACATTGCCGCTGATCATACGGCTGCTGGCGATCGAACCATCAAACTCAACGGTCCTGAGCATCTTTGGTTTGGTTTTGTCTTTGATATCCCACACCTGCGCCACAGTCACATTGTTGCTGCGCCATTGCGGCATAAACGCCTTGCCAACAGCGTTGTTGCGCAGCATGGGCATGGGATAAACCTGATTTTCATATTTGTTGCCGATTACCATGATCCTATCTTTTTCTACGTACAAATCTTGCGCATAAAAACCATCTTCCAGTTTAGTCGTTGAAACCAACTTAGCCTGATTAGCCGGCGCAATCTTGGAAATCAAAAGCTGATTATTAGAAAGATGATAAGCATAATTGCCATCGATCTTCACCAAATCAGCTTCGTCCACGCCCTCAACCTGGACATTGGTAGTTGAGTAGTCAGCACTACTGTCCTCGGCTGCGCCGCTCCCTGCCATCATGGGCATAGCAGTGGGCAGAGCCAATGATTTTGTATTAAAAATTCCGCGCCCCATGTTCGCTGTCTGCGCATTTGCGATCCTAGCCTTCAGATCCGTGCAAGAGGCGATTTTTTGGATGCCCTGGCCTGGATTTTGGACCTTGTATATCGGATTAATAAAATTCGCTACTGGCGCAAAGCTCAACCCAGCCGAAATAAGGCTGGTGACGGCTTTGATAAATAAATTTGGTATGTCCATATTGTTAAATTACACTCTTAGTTTAATGGTATAGGTATAAAAACGCCAATGCGACACGCTTGATGACAAAATCTGGAAACTTGAATGCAAATCAAATCAAAAAACCAAAAAACAAGATGACCAAAATGCCCAGCACGATCCTATACCAGGCAAAAGGCTTGAATGTATGTTTGCTTATGTAGCCAATAAACCACTTGCTGACAATAAATGCGGAAATAAATGATGCAACAAAACCGACTGCCAGATATCCGAACTCAGAACCAGAAATAGGGGCTTTATATTTGAGCAGAGAATAGGCTGAGGCTGCGATTAAAGTCGGCACGGCCAGCAAAAACGAGAAGCGTGCTGCTGCAGGCCTGGCATAGCCCAAAAGCAAAAGCGCAATCATGGTAGCTCCAGATCTGGATGTGCCAGGCACAAGAGCCAAAGACTGTGCCGCGCCGATGACCAGAGCATCTTTGTAGGCCGGCAAGGAATCATTGGATGATTTTTTCAATCCGAACCTCTCGATCAGCAAAAATACTATGCCATAAAAGATCAAAGCCGCAGCCACTACCCAAGGCGTAAACAAATATTCTTGCGCTAAGCTGCCGAACAAAGCTCCGATGATGGCCGTTGGTACAAAAGCGACCAAGATCGCTCCCCACTTGCTTTTTAGTTCATTCAGATCCCACTTAGCAGGCCACAGGCTCTTCCAAAATAAGATGATCACGGCCAGAATCGCGCCAGACTGGATAACAACATCAAAAAGCTTGGTGAACTCAGGACTGAAATAAAACCAGTGGTTGAAAATTATCAAATGCCCGGTTGATGAGATGGGCAGAAACTCGGTCAGACCTTCAACAATACCCAAGACAGCAGCAGAGATGTAGTTCATCATATTTATTTTTTATCATCTTCCTTATTTTCAATGCGGTGATACGGCTCTTTTTGTTCAACATACTTGTTGACCTCATACAGCAAGTACCAGACTACCAGTACATCAATCCCAATGTCATCTAACCAGCCGATAAAAGGCAAAAAATCCGGAAACAAATCCACGGGCCAAATCAGATATAGCAATCCCAGGCCTACAGCCACTTTGGGCTTCCAATCAGCCTTAGGATCCCTAAAAAAAGCGACTATATTTTTCCAGTCTGGGATGAACGAATGTGTCCTGCTCATAGATAGACTTTAGCGCTTATCGCTTATTCCATCAAATCTTGATTTTCTTAAGCTTGTTCTGGAGTTCTTTATAGTCCATGCTCACCAGATAGAAGTCATGGAACAGATTCATGGCTGTGATGTTCCGCATATCAGCCCGCGGCACAATCATCAAATGCAGATGCTTGACCGTGCCTCCGGCATTAGGGCCGATGTTCATGGCCAGATTGAAGGAATCCGCGCCAAACGCCTTTTTCAGGATCTTCTGTGTCCTGACCAGGACGCCGGGGAAATCAGCCCACTCAGATGCATCAAGCTTTGACGTATCATCAACGCATCTTTTCGGAATGACCATCAAATTCCCGTTCATGTATGGATATTTGCAGGCCAGGACCATCCAATATTTGCTTTCAAGCGCTTTTATTTCCTGATCTTTGATTGTTCGCTTGACGCAAAACGGACAGTCGCCGGTCTGATACTTCTTTTTATAACCTGCCCTCTTTTTTTCGAGAATACGCATATTATATCTGTTTGTCATTCAACCTCTGTGTGGTTTTCTCCACTTCTTCTGCCGTAAGATCTTTCCAAAGCTTATTCTCATCAATTTCACACTCAGTAAAAAGTTCGTCCCCGAATTCTCTTGGCAATAAATGAAAATGGATATGATCGACTTTGAGCTTGCTCTGCTCTAAAAACGGACGGTAGTTTTGTCTTATATCGCAACCCGTAGAAAGAGTCGAGGTTATGCGTTTTTGAAGATCGCACAAGACTTCGAATAGTTCTGATCTTTCTTCAGGGGTCAGATCCCAGATGGCTTCAACATGCCTTTTTGGAATTACCAAAAGATGACCAGACATTTTATGCGGGTTACTGAAAATAACAGCGTAATTCTTCGTCTGTTCGTAAACCCTATTTGCATTTTCTTCGCTTTGAAGGTCGCAAAATGGACATTCCATAAAATTTTCAATTAAAAAAGCCATGCATATCCTAGCACGGCTAAACGAGTTGGCCAATCAGCCCTGAGAGCCATATTTGGCCACGATGTCTGCGATGATGCCCGAGGTGTGGACCGCTGACGTGGAAGGAATCTCCACGATCCTGCTATCAATGGCTCCAGCGAAGTTGAAGCGCTTGTGCTCTGGATCCTCAATCGTGGTCGGAGAAACTACGATGAAATCCGGCCGAACAGAAATGACCAGCTCCTCAAGATCATCAAACAAAAATGCATGATCAACACACGTCAGGCCTGCGATAGTCCTAAGGCGCACAGCCTGATCCAGGATGGGGCGCTTGCTCCCCTTTTGACCACGTTGGACGCGGGCATTGCTATCGACTCCGACGAACAAAATCTCGCTTAATCGGGAGGCATTTTCCAAATAGGTGACATGCCCATCGTGCATAAGGTCCCAAACGCCCGTGACCAGCACGATCCTGTTATTTTTAGACCAATGATAGCGAGCTTGATCCTCGACCTGGTCCCACACTAGAATCTTCAAAGAGCTGTCATGCCTCATTCTTAGGCCTCCTTCCACGCGCAAATATATGCCACAGGTGGCATGGGGTCAACCAGCTCCCTTGTATCCCCCTCCTATCCTCCCCCTTAATTTAAGGGGGAGTTAGAGAGGGATATGAGCGGATCAGTCTATTTATACCAAAACTTCAGCGGGCCAACAGGCAAGATATACATCTTGAATGTATCGACTGGCACCACCTGCTCTTGCGTGCCATAAGCATAAGCCGCGACTTGGTAAGGAGGGAAAATGAAGTTGATGCCCTGGTCGGTCAGATTAAAATCCTTGTAATTATCAGCTGTGGGATTCGTGCCTGTCTGGAACCAGTCAGCTAAAGGCTGGCCATCTTGCTGGAGCTTTTTGCCTAATTCAGCTTTGACGTATGTTGCCATTGCGCCCAGATAATCGGACGTGGGTCTGAAGATGTCAGCCAAGCCTAAAAACTTTGAGGTGCTCGTATCATACAAAAATGTTTTGTATGTGGTGTTGGGGTGCGCACCGCCAGTGAATTCCTCCTTTTGCATGACCACGCTGACCAAGCCATTCTGGTTATACGGAATCTTGTAGTAATAGTTGATGTACCAGGGGCCAGGGCCTGGGTAGCTGGCCGCGGCTTGCGCGTCTTTCTTGAACTGAGCGACTTCTGCATCTGCAAATGACTTTATTTTGGTATTGAAGATAGTCACGACTGATGACCGGGTTCCAAGCATGACCGGATATTTCACATTAATCTCAGAATATCTGGTCTTGGATGTGATGACGCCATCCTTGAAGTCATAAGTCACAGCCGCCTTTGGCACGAGCTTGGCTGTAGCCAGGATCTGCTTGATCAACTGCGTGTCGCGCGCTTCGTCTAACGAAATGCATTTGAAGCCAGTGCCCTCGTAATTGCCGCAATTGACCGAATGGATCGTGAACTTGAAGAGCACGAGTTCATTATTGCCCATGGGATATGTGTAGGCATAGGTGCTGTAAAGGTTGCCCGCGCCAGCATCGCTGTAGGCAGTCCGGGAAAATTCATAGTCCCCGATCGTTTCCCTTCCTACTTTTAGATCTAAACTCGGTGTCCAGCCGTTCTCATAATAAAAGCTGTCGTTTATCACTGGTTTGCCATCCTGGGACTTTGCGTCAAGCTTGACCTTAAAGACATCCAGTTGCATTTCAGGGATTGACTTGGCTGTCGGGTCATTTACTGTTTGGCCCAAGTCATAGCTCACGATCACATCCGGATACATGTTCTGTTTCGTGTCAGCTGTTATATCTTTTGCGGTTGAAGGGTATTTGAACTCAATGCCCTGCGCATCATTCTTGAACGTAGACCACTGGGCTTCCTCAACTGGTGGATTAGTTTTTACTTGATTTTGATCTTGCGGTTGATTGGGTGTTTGCGTCTTAGCAGCAAAACAACCAGTTCCAAACAGAGCCAAGGTGGCTAAAATCGCGATAAATTTAAGGTTTTTCATAGTGTTTTGATTATACAGCTTATAACGCTAAAGCGTAAAACCGATGTCATATAAAAAAGCCTGGACTCAGTAATCCAGACAGGGGGTCAGAAGCTTTTGCGGACGCGATGGCTTCGTCGTGGCGGGGGAAAAGCTCGCATCGGAGGGGGCGGCGGCGCTTTCTTAGCTTCCTCCACCAGCTTGTCGTATTCTTCCCGCGTAATCGCTTTCTGACCTGAGAACGAAAACGTTTTGTCCCCGCGACGCGGCTCGTAGCAGGCGACATTCGCAATAATGTACTCGTCGTTATACCTGCCGACGATCGTAACGTACGTCTTATCCGTGTCATAGTTGTGATGACGCGGATAATATTCATGCTTCAAGACTACAACCTCTGTGATTCCTCGATCCTCATAGTCCTTGGTCAAAATCATCAGTCCCTCCTTTTGTGTGCAGATAATATGGCACAAATCCGCAGATTAATCAAGCCCCACAGCATATACGGGGAAAGATATGGATCGCTGGCGTCTGCTTTTATCATTGTGGATAAAAACAGCATCCAAAATAAAATATTTTCTAATTTGAGCCATTTTTTGGTAAAAATCGTCAGAACTTGACAGAATCTGCGCAATAAAGAAAGGTAGTATTATATTGGAAGGATTCTCAGATACTGGCAGATAGGCTGAATAACACTGAAATTAAACCCGCGTCTGAAAAGTCACGGGAATCAAATCTCCTTAATCCAAATCTAACTTCTTTCGCCTACAGTCCCATGACTTGCGATAGGACTGAGGGCGACTAGAAAACTCCGTTTCAGGCATCACAGTATCTGGCTTACGGATAGATCGTCAAAAAGAATCATACTGATCAAAACTCCCGTTTAAAATACGTGATCGGTTCAGTCTCGATTCTTCCGAATTCATTACAATTTATTCGCTCTGCATAGTCCGTAACAGCTTCGGAAAGCAGTGCTCCAAGCCATTATGATTTTCGAAGATCCGTCGCGAAAGCGCTGGAGAATCGTTGTGGCTTCCTTGATGTCAATTGCCCTATTTGGACTGGGATTGTTCAGTCTGTCAGCGGCGGCTTTCATAACCAATCCCATACTTCCGCAATTGAATGATCCGATGGGAAACACGCGAACCACGCTTCGCTCAAACAATTTAATATCCCTTACCGACAAAATCTCCCAATCGCGTACAGACGAACAGGTTAAGCATGTCGGCAACAGGTCCGACAAACAGGCCTTGATAGCAACGAGCGACTACACATCATTAAAACCGCTTGAAAAAGCCGGGGGAATGTTGCGCACCGCCTTTTTGCTGCAACAGGATTCCAACAGCGTAAGTTCGTTCGAACAAAATGCACCTAATCTAGACGCGGTATTTCCTGATTGGTTTTTTCTGAGTCGGGTCGATTGCAGTATTGATGAACGCATCAATCCCAGCATCACAAATATCCAGAAAAAATCAGGAGTAAATATCATCGCGAGGCTGACCGATGGCGAAGGCAGCACGAGTTATGCCAATGAAGCGAGCGCGGTTATGCGCGATCCGAAATTGCGGGCCTGCGTGGCCGATGCTGTCGCGACCCGCGCCAAAGCCAATGGCGCAATCGGCGTTTTGGTGGACATCGAAAACCTGAATCCGGGCGATGAGTCCGCTTATCTGGATTTCCTTACAGAATTCAAACGCGCTTTAAAGGAACGATCCATGCGGCTGGTCGTGGCCATTCCCTCGGGCAGTCAGGCTTATCGCACTGACATGGTCGCTTATCTGGCAGATGCGGTCTTGGTCATCATGCATGGCGAACACTATGCCGCGAGCGACCCCGGGCCCTTGGCCAGCCAAGCCTGGTTTGAGGAAACCTTAAACCATTACACAAGTACCATACCCAAGGACAAATTGATCGTGGGCATAGGTTCATATGGCATGGATTGGCCGTTTGCGCCCACTGGAACTGCAGTCGGTTTAACCTTCAACGACGCCATGTCCATAGCTTCGGCTGCCGGAGCTTTGCCTGAGTTGTCGCCCAAAGCCAGAAACATGACTTTTGAGTATCAGGACGCTGCGGGCCATACGCACGATGTCTGGTTCTTGGATGCAGTGACGACTTGGAATGAATGGAAAAGAATCCACGACGCTCAGCCGTTGGGCTTTTCTGTCTGGAGACTTGGGTCAGAGGATCCGAATATATGGACTTTTTTGGACAACAACCAACCGAACGCAGACCGCCTAGCTGTCGTGACTGCCATGTCCGGAATATTCCACCCACCTCAAACCGAAATTTACCGCATTCAAGATGCGCCACAGGACGGCCACCTAGACCTGACGCGAGATAGCGAAGGCATGATCATCAATGCACGCTATACGAAGATTCCGACCGGCTATATCTTGAACAGGGTGGGCCAAGCTCCGCCGAATAAATCCTTGACTTTAGCGTTCTACGACGGCCCAGACCCGAACTGGACTCCCGCCCTAATGGATGTGCTCGAGGCTCAGCATGCTCCAGCTACCTTTTTCGTGGTGGGCAATCAAGCTGAAAAATATCCGTCCTTGCTTGAGGATATGGCGCGTCGAGGATTCTTGATCGGCAACCATGGCTATAGTTCGGGCGATTTGGATTCCCTGACC
>CAZPAP010000021.1:0-18244 GCA_964584725.1 uncultured Gammaproteobacteria bacterium | reverse complement strand
ATGAAAGCCCTGAAAGCCATGAAAGGCTTTGAAACATGAACTACAATCTTTTCAAGAAAATTAAAGACATAAGACAGGCCATGGGCCAAGTCCAGCCGAACGACCAGTGGAGAAAAGACACTCGGTCTATTTTGTTGATGCAGGTAAAAAATACATTGCCAAAAGAAACAGTCAGCTCGCCTTTGGATCTGATGAAATACTTGGCTCCGGTTTTTTCGTTCAAATGGCTGCGCACTCCGGCCTTTGCCATCGTCGGCATCTTGCTCGCGCTTTTCGGTGGATCTTTGCTTTCGGTTTCGGCCGCGGAACAATCCTTGCCCGGTGATCTTTTATACAGCGTCAAG
This sequence comes from uncultured Gammaproteobacteria bacterium, assembly GCA_964584725.1. Lineage (GTDB taxonomy): Bacteria > Patescibacteriota > Patescibacteriia > 2-12-FULL-60-25 > 2-12-FULL-60-25 > MWCR01. Next base: position 17,900 of record CAZPAP010000021.1, on the reverse strand, counting down.
CTTGCGACTGAGCAGGCGCGTTTGGCTTTGGCGAAGAATCCAGAAGACAAGGTTTTGCTTAAATCCGAATTCACGGGTCGCCGCGTTGATGAAATGAAGCTTGCGATCGCCAAGCCTTCGGCTGACAGATCCAACAAAATCGTACAGACCGCAGAAGTGCTCAAGCGCGATCTGCATACATTGAAACAGCAACTGGAAGATACGAAAAATGTCGTGTCCCCGGATAAGGTCAAAGATGTGGCAAAGGTCGTCGATCAACAGGCTGCTACTGTTGTCCAGACTTTGCAGGAAAGCAAACAGGATCTGTCTCCTGAAGACAAGGCAAAAGTCTCTGAAGCGCAAATGGCCGCATCTGACACGGCAGTGAAAGCTTTGGAGGTCTTGGCAGATGCTCACCAGCAAGATGCAGCTGCAGTCACTCAGCAAGACATGGTTGATGCCATAAAGAACCACAACGAATCCGTGGTGCGCACGATAGCCGAGACTTTGAGTTTGGCGACCAGCACCACTTGCGGCAATTGCAATCTGCTGCAAGCCTCTGGCACATCGACGCCGGCCAGCACAGCCATCAAACAGGTCGCAGAAGCCCAGAAAACATTTTCCAGTGCAGACAAGCTCGTATCAGAAAACAAAATTGATGAAGCAATGGATCTGATAAAGACCGGGACCACGCAAGTCTTCACGGCCCAAAAAACATTAGAGGAAAGCGATGTGCAGTTGGTGGCTGGATCCGCCTCGAGTACGTCGGGCACGCTGCCTGGGACAGCGTCAGCCAGCAGCACAACGAACGTTAAGACACCTAGCTCCACACAAACACAAATAAAATAAGTCTTCCCCTCTAAACAAGGCACCTGTCTCCGACGGATGCCTTGACGGGCGGGGGAAGAAGAGCATGGTTGCGGACTCGGCGTTTGCCTTGAACGTATCCTTGCCGGACTCCCACAAACACAGGGATCTCGAACTCCAGCGCCCGAAGATGTTAAATCCTCGCCACGACACGTCGTTGGAAAATGACGTACCACGATCCTCCAAAAAAAGGTCGATCTCCCGATGCAGATCGGGAGTAGGAAGGGTCACTCATTCAAAATTAGCGGGAAATTTATTCCTGCAAAACAACAATACATCAGTATTATTATGAATTCATTTAAGAAAGTCTTTTCCGCGGTCGTCTCTTTCGTGACCATCCTTTGGTCAGTGGGAGCCGGTGCATTAGCTTTCCCAGTCTCAGCTCAGGCAGCCACTTTAGTAAATGGCGACTTGATCAAGGCTTCGGGTCCAGCAGTGTACTTCTACGCCACCGATGGAAAACGCTATGTTTTCCCAGACGAAAAGACGTATTTCTCTTGGTATAACGATTTCTCAGCTGTTAAAACAATTACAGATGCAGAACTCGCTGCCATCATGATTGGAGGCAATGTGACGGTCCGCCCGGGCACCAAGCTCGTGAAGATCACCACAGATCCTAAGACCTATGCCGTCACCAAGTGCGGAACCTTGCATTGGATCGAATCCGAAGCCATTGCCAAGGCCCTCTATGGAGATGCTTGGGCCACGCGCGTCATTGACGTGCCTGATTCATTCTTCGTCAACTACACGACAGGTGCTTCAGTCTCATCGAACGTCCACCCGGATGGTTCACTCGTTACCTATGCCGGCGATTCAAATCGCTACGTAGTAATGAACGGACAGAAGCGCAAGCTTGCTGGCACTGCTTTCGCAGACAACAAGTTCAATGCTATCAATGTCATCACCACCACGATCTCGTATCCTGATGGTTCAGACGTGACTGGCTTGGAAGCTGATAACTTCTGGTCCGTTTCATGCGGCAGTGGTTCAACTTCAGTCAACGGCAGCGTAGCAGTGGCTTTGGCCTCTGATACCCCGTCTGGCGCGACAGTTCCGAAGAACGCCATGGGCGTCCCGATGGTCAAGGTCAACTTGACTGCCGGCAGTGCTGACGCTTTGGTCACCGGCATGCGCTTCCATCGCGTAGGTGTCGGTTCAACTTCAGATTTCGCCAACGTCTACTTGTATGACCAGGACGGCAATCGTTTGACAACGGGCCGCTCGGTAAATGCCACCACCAATGTCGTTGAGTTCAACTCGTTGAACGTCACGATCCCGGCCGGAGGCATGAAGTCATATTATGTTTACGCTGACTTCAATAGCCCAACCGTCACCGGAGGCAATCATGCTTTCGAATTGGTTGATGCAGCCAGTGTAGTGCTCACAGGCACGGGCACGGTCTCGGGTTCTTTCCCGGTCCGCGGCAACGTGTTTGTCATCGGCGCTTCATCGGCCGGCACACTCACCATTCAAGCTGGTCCGACCCCGGCCAACCCGGTCATCGGTTCCAAGAATGTTGAGATCTCAAGCTTCAAACTCACAGCCAACACCAATGATATCCGCGTCAACCGCGTAGCTCTGTATCAGGGCGGCACGGTGGACAACTCGGATTTGAGCAACGTCGAACTGTACCAGGGCTCGACCAAAGTGGCTTCAGCCGCTTCGATCAATGCCAAGGGCCAGATCGTGCTCACTTTCGACTCAGCGTATCTCATCCCGAATGGTGTGACACGCGTATTCTCACTCCGTGGCGATGTGGCCGGCCGCGCTGGTCGCACAATCGTTACCTACATTGAGTACGCTGCTGACATCAACGCCACAGACACTGTCTATAACTCAGGTGCAGCTATCACGATTTCATCGTTCGATACTTCAGCTGAGGGCGTAACTGTCACAACTCAGGGCGGCAACCTGTCATTTGCTTTCAACGGTCCTCCGTCGGCTAACGTAGCCAAGGGCAAATTGTCAGTTCCGTTCTACAAATTCACACTCACATCTGCTGACAATGATTTGGAAATCCGCTATCTGCGCTTTACTTTTGCCGGCAACTCAGCCAACGACTTGATCGTGGGCTCAGCTGGTACCAAGTATTTCCGCAACATCAAGATCTATAATCTTGATACGGGCGCAACAGTAATGGGTCCGAAAGAATTGACCTCAGCAGCTTCTTCAACCAGCGAGGCCTTGGTCTTCAATGACACCTTCACCCTGAAGGCCGGCACGACCATGAATTTGGCTCTGGCCGCTGACCTCTCTAACACTGAAGATGTAATCAACGAGTTCTACTTGAACGGCACGCACAAGTACAAGGCTACTTTCAGCCCATTTGTGGCCGGTGATGTCAAGGTCGTGACCACAGGTGAAAACCTGGATCTGACCAAGATCGTCCCGAACGCCTCAACAGCTGGTAACGTGCAAACCATCAAGTCATCGAGCTTGACAGCTGATTTGGCCTCTAACCCAGTGTCAGCCACTGTGGTCAAGAAGTCGATCAACAAGCCAGTAGTCGGTCTCTCCCTCTCAGCCGGTGCTCAGTCTGATGTCACGATCACTAACCTGACCTTGACTTGTAAGGCTAGCTTGGCTGGTGCAGCCTATGCCGCTGGTTCTTGCGTAAGCCGCGTTGCCTCGCTCTCCCTGTGGGATGGCGCCACGCAAGTCGGTATTGCCAAGGCTCCAGACACGACTGCCGGAACCGCTCAAATCACAAACATGAATTTGAAGGTTCTCAAGGGCACGACAAAGGATTTGGTCGTCAAAGCTACATTCACCTCAACGGCCGCTTCCACTTCGCCTTTTGACAAGGTCGAGGTCGGTGTCGCTGCAAACGGTGATATCACAGCTCAGGACGACGACGCCAACACAGTGACTGCAAGCGTTTCAACCGCTTTGAAGACCACTCAGTTGGGCGCTTCTCCTTCTGTCTATTCCACAATCTTGTCCAAGGGTACCATCACGGTGTCCGCTGACGCTCATCCTTCCACTTCTATCGTCGTGGCCGGTAAGGACGTCTGGGTACCGTTTGCCCGCTATAAGGCAACAGCTCAGTACGAAGATATGCAGATCGATCGCATCACGGTCAGCTCGACCAACGGCGGCGATAACGCAGACTTCGTAGCCATTGCTGTAGCAACAGGCGGCGCAGTCAAGAGCTCCAACGTATTGTCGTCTGGCGCAATTGGCAGCGTGGACATCGATTTGACAGGCAATGAATTTACGGTTGCCAAGGACAGCTCGACCAACTTTGAATTGTGGGCCAAGCTTTCCAATGTCTCGCCATCATCTTCGGTCAACGGCGCAACCACCAATGTGGCTCGCTCTGGCCATGCTCCTGGCATCGGCATCCGCGACAACTTGCAGACCGGTGAATGGGATTCCAACTATGCTTCCAAGCTCAACATCCGCACCACAGGCGTTTCGTCTGGTGAGCGCGTGTACGCAGCTTCAGGCGCAGCAGCTGGCAACACCCAGGTCATCCGCAAGACAAAGCCTGTTGTCACCAAGCAGAACTTGACCAACACTGTTCTCTCGGCCGGTGAACTCGAGCTCTATCGCGCTCAGGTGGGCGCTGATTCAGCCGGCTCCATTGCCTTGAAACAGATGGTGTTCAACATCTCCAAGTCAGCCAACGTGGGCTTGAGCTCATTCAGGCTGTATCGCGGCTCAACCTTGGTCCCGACCGGTGAGTACACAATCGTGAACTCAACTTCGGCCACGGACATCAAGGCTGCGCAGCAGGAGACCCAAGCAGGCGTCAACAGCTTTAAGGCAGTCGTTGCTTTCACTGGTGAGGATTCAATCAGCGGTTCGGGCAATATCTATTCGCTCCGCGCCACTGTGGCCTACACCGGCACTGGTAACAACGTAACCACTTCATTCTACCGCGACCCAACGGCCCCGGTGGTCACTGGCTACTTGTCAACCAAGAGCACGGGCATCTTCATCACCTCCAGCACCTCGATCTTCAACTTAGATCAGTCTGCTAATGGTGGTGCACCAGGTGCAAGCCTCAAGCTCGGTACGTTTGTCTGGTCAGACAACTCGGAAGTCCCACATGCCTCAACGGCAGTGTTAGTGGGCAGCATTCCGACGACCATCTCTCGCGACTGGTCCAACGACGTCAACGTCGAAGACCTCTCATCGAGCGCTTCATTGAGCAACTAATTCCGCAAGGAAATAGACTCTGCTTCGCAAGAAGCAAAAAACAAGACCCTGCAAAGGGTCTTGTTTTTGTATATACCGGCTGTTATTCTATTGCCCATATGCAAAGACAATCTGCCATCAAAACGCTGAAAGCACTGGTTTACGTAGGGATCTACGGAGGCTTGCTCATGCCGCTGATGTTCGTACCGGTCGTGATCTTCCCGTTCGTTTTCTCCAAATTGATTTTTTTCCAGGTTTTGATCGGCCTGACTTTTCCGGCCTATATTATTTTAGCTTGGATCGAACCGGAATTCAGGCCAAGGAAGTCCATGCTGTATTTGGCCATCAGCGCTTATTTTTTAGCTCTGCTTCTGTCAGTCATCTTTGCTGTGGACCCGGTGCGCGCCTGGTGGGGGAACCAAGAAAGAATGAACGGCTTGTTCACGCTTTTGCATTTCTTCATCTGGCTGACAATGACGGTTTCGGTGATCAAGACCTGGACCCAGTGGAACAAGCTCTTGAATTACCAAGTGATTCTCGGCGTGTTCATGGCCATAGTCGCTTTGCTTCAAAAACCATACCCGGCTTTATTGCTTTTTCCGGCCGCTGAAAGAGTCGGCGGTTTGCTGGACAACCCGATCTACATGGGCGCCTATCAGATGTTCATTTTATTTTTCCTGGCTTTGCTTTGGGTAAAGAATAAATCCGTAGCCTGGAGGAGCTGGTATGTCGTGGCATTCATCTTTTCCATGGGAGCGATGTTTGCGGCCGGTTCCAGAGGCCCGTTCATGGGTCTGATTTTCGGTATTGTTGTTTCGGCCATCACGGTCGGCGTGCTGGTGGGCAGCAAAAAAATCAAGACGATACTTTTTTCCGTGATCTTTGCCGGTGTTTTGTGCTATGTAGGAATCGTGACTGTGGGCGTAAAGACCCAGGCTTTTCAGTCATTTTCCAAAGATTTCCCGACAGCTTCCCGTATCTTCAGTCTAGAGACCGGTACAAGCGGCCGCTTCATTGCCTGGAATATCGCTTGGGAAGGCTTTGTTGCCCGGCCGTTGACTGGCTGGGGTCTTGATGATTTCCATATCCTGTTCAACAAATATTACAATCCGAAATCCTTGGAAAGCGGATATTATGAAACCTGGTTTGACCGGGCGCACAATACGGTATTGGACGTCGTCAGCATGACCGGCATCGTGGGCTTCCTGACTTTTGCCGCAATCTGGATCACGCTTTATGCCTCGATCATCAGAGCGCGTAAAAAAGGTTTCATAGATATCACGACAACGGCCGTACTCATGGGTTTGCCCGCCGGATATTTTCTGCAGAACCTGTTCGTGTTCGATCATCCGGCTGCGTTCAGCATGAGCTTCCTCTTGTATGCTTTCGTGATCTGTATCGGGTTCCCGATATTCTCAGGCCAGCCTGACCCGCACGCTGTGCCAAAAGCCGCATCCCAAAAACCAGTACCTTGGATCACATTCGGCATTCTGCAGGCAATCTTCATCTTGATCGCATACTTCACCTCAGTCTTGCCTGCGTATGCTTCGTATTTGAGCATAAAATCCAACAATGCGTTTGCAAGCGGAGATGCTGAATCATGGTTGGTATATGCGAAAGAGGCAGCTGCTATCCAAACCCCGTATCTGGACGAACAGACGTTTTTGCACTCTAGGAACATGATCAACATGATAGATGGAGGGGCTTTGCAGCAATGGCCGAAATGGAAAGAGATGTTCGCTTTGATCCAGGATCTTTCGAAACGCCATCTGGCTTCGCACGGCATGAATGCGCATCCGCTGTTTATCTATGCCAGCCTTTTGCAGAGCGTAGGCCAGGCAACCAATAACCCTGCTTTGTATCAGGAATCTGAGACGTATTTCAAGCGTGCTATTGAAGTCAGCCCAAAAAGACAACAACTGTACTTTGCTTACGGACGCCTGCTTATCCAGATGGGCAGGGCGCAAGAGGGCCTGGATAAATACAAGGAAGCCGCAGCCTTTGACGCGAGCATCGGCGAGGGTTGGTGGTATGTGGGCGTAAGCACTTGGTTTGATTTGGGCAACCAAAATGAGGGCGCAAAATATATAGTAAAAGCTATGACCTCAGAACATCCGTTTGGTTTGCGCGGAGGCCAGGATGCGGTTTTAGTGGCCCAAGCCTATGACATGGAAAACGACAAGGAAGGCCTTAAGAAATTATTCACCATGCTTCCGAATTTGGCTGCAGCACCAGCTGCGAGTTATGTGGAAATCGCCAAGAGCATGGAGCACCAAGGCCTTATGGAGGAAAGGGACATGATTTTGGGCGCAGTCATAAAAATGGACCCGACTTTCCAGCCGAAGTTCCAGGCTTTGATCGACGGGCGCGCCAAAACAATAGATGAATCCACCAAGTTGGCTACGACGACAGCGAGCGCTGCGCCTGCGCCAACGGGCTTGAATGTAGTCCAGGCCCAGTCGTCGCCAGCTGCTGCTGTTGTCCAGGAACCGGCCCAAAGCGGACCGAGACGCTAGAGAACGCTTAAGGTTTGCTCCAAGGTTTGATTAAGATCAAACCTTGTTTGGACTAGCCTGAAAGCGCGTTCACTGAGCTGTTCGCGCAGAAGGGGATCGGCAGCCAGTTTTTCCAAAGCTTCAATCAATTGATCCGCGTTATTCGGTTGGACAATCAATCCAGCGCTGCCTTGTTCGTCCTGCAGCATCCATCTGCACCCGCCGACGTCAGTCACGACGCAGGGGACTTTGGCAGCCATGGATTCCAAGACTGCAAGGGGCATGCCTTCTTTGGTTGAAGGCAAAACAGAAATATCAAAAGCCTTGTAAAGCAGGTTTGATTCCATGCGACCGGTGAGTATCACTCTGCCCTGCAGATTGAGAGCCGCATGTTTAGCTTTCAGGTCTTCAAACAGCGGACCGTCTCCGATAATCACGAACCTGTAATCAGGATGTTTGTCCGTGATGGTTTTGCACACTTCAAGATACCAAAAAAGATTTTTCGGCGGATAGGAGTTGGCCACGGTACCGATAACGATGGTTTCTGGTTTAACGTCTAATGTCGAACGCGCGGAAGTACGATCACGAAGTTGAGCTTGGAAAGAGTTGACGCTAATGCCATTCGGGATGGTCATGACTTTTTCGCGCGGCTTGATCTTCATGTCCAGCGCCATCTTTTCATCGCCAGGGTGTACGCAGATGATTACGTCTTTCCAGCGGGCTGAGATTTTTTCGGTTGTCATGTAAATACTTTTTTTCCAGCTTGGGATCTGCTCATTGAAGGCCCAGCCGCCAATGCAATATACGACACGCTTGATGCCAGCGATTCTTGCGGCAAAAGATCCGACCGCACCCATCATGCTGGAGTTCAAGTGGACTGTATGCGGCTGGTATTTTTTAAACAAAGAAATCAATTCAAATAAAGCGCGCAAGTTCGAGATAGGATTGATATCGCGGATCATGTGTTTCAGTTCCACGAATTCCACTCCAGCATCTTTACAGCGCTCACCGAGTTGCCCTTGGCCGCCAGCGCAAACCATTACCGGCAAATCCCGTGACTTTAGGGCTTTAGCCAAATCCAAAACATAGGCTTGCACGCCGCCCCAATCCTGGCTGGTGACCAGTATCATTGTCAGGCCTTTTTGGTCCATGCTGGCTATTAGACAGGAAAACGCTATGTTTAGTCAAATTTTGCCTATTGAAGCAGACCTTGCCCAGATCCTTGCTTTTAAGCTAATTTTAGTATAAATTGGCTGTAATTATATGAGAGTCTTGATTACAGGGTCGAGCGGAGAAATCGGCACAAATTTGGCGCTTAGGCTCTTAAAGGAAGGGCACGAAGTTTTTGGCGTGGATAAACGGCCAAATACCTGGACGGATGCTTTTAAGTACGAAATTCAGGACCTTGCTTTGCCTTGCACCCAATTCCAAGATGGAATCAACGGTGTGACATATCCCAAACCTGATTTGGTCGTGCACTTGGCAGCAAATGCTAAGGTTAATGAGTTGGTTTTGCATCCGGAAAGAGCCATGGACAATGTGCGCATCACATTCAATGTGCTTGAATACTGCAGGATCAACAATCTTCCGATCATCTTCAGTTCATCGCGCGAAGTGTATGGCGACATACATCGTTATCTGACCGAAGAAGCGCAAGCGGATTTTTCGTTCACGGAAAGCCCTTACTCAGCCAGCAAAATAACTGGGGAGGCATTTATCTATTCTTATGCGCGCTGTTATGGTATCCCGTATATTGTTTTTCGTTTCAGCAATGTCTACGGCCGCTATGACAATGACGCTGAGCGCATGGAACGCGTAATCCCGATATTCATAAAAGCAATCCGTGAAGGCAAACCAGTGACAGTCTTCGGGAAAGATAAAGTTTTGGATTTCACTTACGTAGACGATTGCGTTGACGGAATCTTCCGTGCCATAGAACGTTTGCATGATGGAAGAGTCGCCAACCAAACGATTAACCTGGCTTATGGGCAGGGCAATTCGCTTGTGCGCGTAGCAGAATTGATCGGCCAAGCGCTTGGAGTTACGCCAGATATACGCGTTGAGCCGTCAAAGCGTGTGGGAGAGGTCCAGCATTACGTAGCGAACTTGGGGCGGGCGCGTCAACTTTTGGAGTATGCGCCGCAAGTGCCGTTGGATGAAGGCATTCGTCGCGCAGTAAAGTGGACACTGGAATGGGAGGGGCAAAATGCCACCAAGGCATGAGTCCTGTATGGATAGGTCGCGACCCATCGTGATTCTGACAACTTATTATAAGCCCTTCATCAGCGGGGCTGAATTATGCGTCCAGGAGCTGGCAGACAGGCATAGCGACAGGCAGATTGTGGTCATAGCCGGCCTTAGGGACAGGAGCCTGGCCAGGCGCGAAAATGACAATGGGGTGCTTATTATCCGGGTTGGGGTAGGGCATCTTTTCGATAAGTTTTTATATCCATTTTTGTGCGTAATCCCGGTTTTGAAGCTCAAGCCGCAAATCGTGCATGCAGTCATGGAAAGCCATGCGGCCATGGGTTTGATTTTGATCAAATGGTTGAGACCGAAAATCCGTGCAGTCCTGACTTTGCAAAGCGGCAATTTGGATGAAGATCCTAAATTGAGAAAATGGCCCATGAGTTGGCTTTGGGAAAAAATCCACACTGTGCCAGATGAAGTTACGGCCATCAGCCAATTTTTGGCAAATCGCGCACTTAAGATCAGAGGCGGCGGTAATGTCGAGGTCATCCCCAATGGCGTTGATTTGAATTTGGTCAAGAATCTTCCTGAACAAAAAACTCCGAATCGCATCGTGTGCATTGCGCGCTACTCCAAAGAAAAAGGCGTGGACACTTTGATAAAAGCTTTTGCTTTAGTCTTGAAACAAGTTCCGCAAGCAGAGCTCTACTTGGTAGGCTATGGCGATGAACAATCATCACTCGAGCAGCTTGCGAAGGATCAGGGCTGTTCCGAGAAAGTGACATTCACCGGCAAAAAAGATCATGAAGGTGCAATGCGCGTGTTGCGCACAGGCTCTGTCTTCTCGCTTTTGTCGCGCGGCGAAGGCCAAGGCATTGTTTTGCTTGAGGCCGCGGCCGCTGGCTTGCCCACGGTTGCGACTCGCGTGGGTGGAATTCCAGAAGCCATGATTGATGGCAAGACTGGTTATCTCGTGGAACGCGATGATTACCAGGCCGCGGCCGAGAAACTGATCATCTTGCTCAACAACCAACAACTCGCAGGACAAATGGGCAAAGAGGGTCAGTTATTCGCCGAGAACTTCGATTGGGCAGCCTGTATCTCAAAATACCATACGCTTTGGGATAAGCTTGCTGCGCAAAAAAGGATTGTGTTTGCCTCCAGCATTTATCCGCCGGACATTGGCGGGCCAGCCGGATATGTCAAAGGTTTTGCAACAGAGCTCGTGAAAATAGGGCACGCTCCATTTGTTGTTGCTTATGGAGACAATCCGGAAAAAACCAACACAGAGTTTCCAGTCATCAGGATCGGTCGTAAATCCGTATTAAGGTTTTGGCGGTTTTTCCATGAAGTCTATGAACAGGCCAAAGGCGCGGATGCAGTCTATGCCATGGGCGCGGCCTCAGATGGGCTTCCGGCGTATTTTGCCGCACGTTTACGCAACATTCGTTTTGTCATCAAAGTCGTAGGCGACCAAGCTTGGGAAAAATATCAAACGCACAACGCTGAAGGCACAACGCTGAACGCACAGTCCCGACTGGAACTTTTGGATGAGTTTGTCGCGCACAAACATTCAGGGAGCATCAGGATTTTGGAAAGGGTTGAGAGGTTCGTGGCCAAAAGGTCTGATGCTGTGATTGTGCCGAGCAGATACTTGAAGACAATAGTTGAGAAGTGGGGAGTGGAGCCAGGCAGGATTAAAGTCATTTACAATAGCATCGCGCCTTTGGCTTTGACCGCAGACCGCGAGCAGATAAGGCAGGAATTCGGTCTTGTCGGCAAAAAAGCGATCTTGACTGCTGTTAGGGCAGTACCTTGGAAGAATGTTGATTTTTTGGTTTCATGCATCGCGGATTTGCCGAGTGATTATATACTTATCGTGGCTGGCGACGGCCCCTTGCTGGAAGATCTGAAACGCTTCGCAGAAACCAAAAACGTCTCCGATCGGGTCAAGTTTTTAGGCCGCGTTTCCAGGGATCAGATGGCAAAATGGTACGCAGCTGCCGATGCATTTGCTTTGCCGTCTGGCTATGAAGGTTTTCCGCATGTGGTAGTCGAGGCTGTCTCTAAAAATCTGTTTTGCCTGGTGAGCGATCGCGGGGGTAATCCTGAAACCGCAGAATTGTTTCCTGGATGCGTAAAAATCCTGCCTTATCTGGACCAGCGAGCCTGGGTAGAGGCTTTGCAAGCCCAGAACCCTATATCAGGGCAAAACATGCAGCATAGCGGTTTTGAGGACATGGCCAAATCGACTTTGGAGGTTTTGGTCAGCGAAATTTAATATGGCAATCCGCGTCTTATCCATCAGCATAGAAAAGAAGTTGTTTGAAGATGGGCCAATCAGGCGCAGGATTTTGGAGCAGCTGGACGAAGTTGAGAAAGCGGTCATTTTGGTTTTCGCCAAAGACAAATTCGACCAAACGATCGGCAATACCAGGATAATTTCGACCAACTCAAAAAGCCGCTGGTTTTTTGTCTGGGACGCGATCGAAATCACGCGCCGCATGCGCCAAGAAAAGTTCGATGTTGTCACGACATATGACCCGGCTGAATCGGCTTTGGCTGGCTGGTTCGCGTCTAAATATTTCAAGTGCGCGCTCGCCATCCAAGACCATGGCTATCACTTCCACGGCGATTATTATGCGCATGAGTCGTTCTCGAACAGAGCGCGTTACTTCTTCGCTCGACGGATTATAAAGAGAGCCGATGCTATCAGGGCTGTGAGCAAAAAGACCGAAGACGCGTTGCTTAGGCTCGGAGTGCGCCAAGATAAGATCATGAGGTTTCCGGTATCTTTGATGGGCACGCATTCCCAACCGTCTGGTCTGGATCTAGGAAATAAAAAACCATATTTTTTGATGGCCGCGCGGTTCGTCAAAATCAAGCGTGTTGATTCGGCTATCCAGGCTTTTAAGATTTTTTCAGCGAACCAGCCTGGATACAAGCTGCTGCTTATCGGGTCTGGGCAGTTTGAAGCTGAAATCAAAAGTTTGATCGCGAACTTAAAACTGGAGGATAAAGTCCAAATAATTCCTTGGGCAGACAGTTTGGCGGACTATTACCGAAATGCAACAGCGACTTTGATCACCTCTGATCGCGAAGGCTTTGGCATGACGGCTTTGGAGTCGCTGATCAACCATACGCCTGTGATCATGACTGACGTGGGCTGTGCTGAAGAAATCATTACGCCAGGAAAGAATGGGTTGATCGTGCCTGTCGGCGATGTAGTCAAATTCGCCGAGGCCATGGAAGTGCTTGTCCAAAATCAAGAGACGCTCAAGCAGGGCGCACAGGAGTTTGCCTGGGAGGCGCCTAAGTTCAAGATGATGGATTTTTTACGAACAGCCATCCAAAATCGCAAAAAACTTAGACTGCTGTTCGTCACGCAGTCTGTTGATAAGAATGACCCGATTCTGGCCTTTACAGCCGGTTGGATCCAGGAGTTCCTGAATGATGGCTGTGAGATGACGGTCTTTACGCGCCACCTGGTGGCTGATGATCTTCCGCGCGGCGCAATGGGCCAGGATTTGGGCAAGCCAGTCATCATGCGCGTCTTAAAGCTCTGGTACTACTCGTTTAGATTGCGCAAGCAATATGATGCTGTGCTGGTACACATGACGCCGCAGATCATGGTGCTGGGTGCGCCGGTTTGGATATTGCTGGGCAAGCGCAAGTACATGTGGTATATGCACCGCAGCGTCACCTGGTGGCTGAAGGTAGCGCTTTGGTTCAGCAAGAAGACGTTTACAGCTTCTGATTTGAGTTTGCGCCTCGCTCATCCTAAAAAGACAATCGTGGGCCATGGCATCAACACTGATCAATTCAGACCCCTCGATGTACAGCGCGAGCCAACCATACTTTGGGTTTCGCGCATTCATCCGCGCAAACGCTTGGAAGATACGCTGGAATTCATGTCTAAGTTCAAACGTAATTATCCAAACGTCAGTTGGAAGCTTAAAGTCATCGGCACAGCAGAAGGACATGAAGAATATTTGGAGCTGATGAAGAAAAAAACCGTTGAGCTCGGAGTCGATGATAATGTGATTTTTACCGGCCCAATCAAGCGCGAGAATCTGCCGGAAATCTATGCGTGCGCCACAGCTTTTGTCAGCACCAGCCAAACCGGAAGCTTGGACAAAGTCGTGCTTGAGGCTTTAGCATGCGGTACGCCTGTGTTGGCGCAAGGCGAAGAATATTTCGGATTGCCAGGAGTCACACCTTTGGTCGATCGCGAAACAGCTTTGGCCAGACTCGCTGCATTATTGCCCAACCCCGTAACCGATCAGCAAGCCAGGCAAGGGATAGTGCAAGAGCATGATCTGAAAAGGTTAATCAGCAAACTGATTAACGAAATGAGCGCTTAATATGCAAGGCCGCGATTTGGAGCTGAAAAAAGGGGCATTTATCCTGTCTCTGGATTTTGAATTGGCTTGGGGCACGCGCGGCGCAGACTATCTGAAAAACGATTATCTGAACACGAGACAAGCTATCGCTCGCTTGCTGGAACTGTTCGTCAAATACGACATAAAGGCCACTTGGGCAACGGTCGGTCATTTGTTTCTGGAGTCGTGCAATGATCATCCAGAAATTTTTGCGCCTGCGAATTGGTTTGATATTGACCCGCGTTCAAACATCCAATCCGATCCTATCTGGTACGGCAAAGATATCATCGAACAGATCCTTTCCTGTCCGGTCGAACAAGAGATCGGGTGCCACACCTTCTCGCATGCTATTGCCGATGATCGTGCCTGTACTCCGGAATGGTTCAGGTCAGAGCTTGTTGCGTGCAAGAACCTGGCCTCAAACAGAGGTTTGGAGCTGAAGTCTTTTGTTTATCCGAAAAACCATGTAGCTCACACGTCGATTCTGAAAGAGCAGGGGATCGAGGTCTTTCGCGCGCCAGATGACAACTGGTATGCAGGATTGTCCGGCATCTTTAAGAGGCTTGCGCACGTTTTGGACAATTACCTTGCGCTTCCGGTCCGATCAGTGTCGCCAAAGCAACAAGACGGCTTGACGTCGATTCCAGGCAGTTATTTTTATCCGCATGCGCGCGGCTGGGCGAAATATCTGCCGGTTTCATTTCGGGTTTCTAAAGTCCTGCGTGGAATAGATCGAGCGGTCAAGCAGAAAAAAGTTTTTCATCTTTGGTTCCATCCGTTCAATCTGGCATCAGACCCGGATGGATTGTTGCGCGGCTTGGACCAAATATTCGCACGCGTAAGCGAGATGAAACGCCAGGGATTGATCGATCAGGTCGTGATGGGCGAAATCAACCAACTTGCGACAGAAAAACAATCGGTCATGGTTTTGGATGGCAGCGTGCAAAGCGCATTGGCTATCGTCAGGTCTTTGGGATCCAAAGGCATCAATGTAATTTGCGGAGCAGAACGAAAAACAGGCATGGCCTTGCATTCAAAGTATTGCGCGCAGACTTTTATTTATCCCTCGCCGATTTCTGATCCAAACGGATTCATCAGCACGATCAAGCGGATCTACGACGACAATGGCGGCAATATTCTCATCTTGCCTTGCAGTGATGCGACATTTTTGCCGCTTTCAAAAAACAGGAATCTATTTACAGGTTTAGAAAAAATATTGTCCACGCCGGAAAGCGTTGAGGTCGCGTTCGATAAGTCTAAGACGCTTGAGCTTGCTCAAAGACTTGGAATCGCGATTCCTGGGACAAAAAAGCCAGAATCCCGCGAACAAGCAGAAGCTGCGGGAGTTGAGCTTAATTTCCCTTGCATACTGAAACCTCGACACAGCTGTCAGTGGAAAAACGGTCGCGGAGCCTCGGGTAGGACGATCATTATCCAAAATGCCCAGGAATTGGGAGAAAAAGCCCAAGAGATCGCAGACAAGACAGGGGAGTGGCCGCTGATCCAGAGATATGTCCAAGGCGAGGAATTCGGAGCTTTTTTCCTTATGCAGAACGGAGAAGTCAAGACAGAATTCGCTCATCGCCGCGTCCGATCCATTTCGCCTTATGGCGGAGCGAGCTGTGTGCGTGAGAGTATTGAAATGCCGGCAGATATGAGAAAAGCATCGCTTGATCTGCTAAAAGCTCTGGATTGGACGGGTGTGGCCATGGTCGAGTTCAAGAGAGACACATCTGGTAAGCTTGTGCTCATGGAAATAAACGGGCGTTTCTGGGGGTCTTTGCCCTTGGCTATCCATTCTGGAGTTGATTTTCCGGCTTTGCTCCTAGGAATGGCTCAAGGACACCATGCGGTCGCGTCCGGATATAGGAAGGGAGTTACCTCGCGGCACTTGTTGGCTGACGTAAAGCATCTGATGTCAGTTTGGCTTGGTGGAAAAATAAGCGGCTTACCCCAACCGTCAAAGTGGGTTTCTTTGAAAGATTTTATCTTTGATTTTTTCAGAAGCGAATCAAAAGGCGATATTTTTTCTTGGATTGATCCAAAGCCCGAATTGATCGAACCGTTCGATGTGATGCAGCGCGGAAAATCTACGGAGACTGGATATAAAGGAGTGATGCATGTGCATTCAGCCTATTCTTATGATGCGAAATTGGATTTGGAGCAGTTGAAGTCGATTTTCAAATCTCAGGGCTTATCTTTTGCGTGTCTGACCGAGCATATCGAGGGCTTCGCTCAAGATAAAGTCCAAGAGTATATCCGGCGCTGTCATGAACTGAGTGATCCGGGTTTTGCTTTCGTTCCTGGCTTTGAAGTGCCATGTAACGGCCAGCATGTGATGCTCATCAATGTCACTGACTTGGACCTCAACCTGTCGCCGCTTGAGATGGTCGAGACTGCGAAAAAAGACGGAGCGCTTGTGATCCTGGCCCACCCGCACAGGAATAAATTCACGACAGGGCAGTTCGGTGCACTGCTTGATGGCATAGAAATCTGGAACGCACATTATGACGGCAAATACGCGCCGCGCACCGAGGCCATCAAGCTCTTGGATACTTTGCGCAAGAGTGATCCAGGGCTCAAGGCCTTTGTTGGCTTAGACATGCACCGCAAGGAACATTTGGGCGGACCCACGATCAAGGTCAATGCTGTGAATTTAAACCAAGGCGCGATTTTAAGCGCCTTAAAGCAGGGTCAATACGTTTTAAGCAAAAATAAGCTTAGCCTTGATTCTTTGGGACGTGCCAAAGGTTTTCGGAGAGCTTGGGCAAGTGTCGTAAGTTTGGTATCAATCGTCTTGGTGTCATCTTTCAAGCGCCTGAGCCGCAGTTTGCGCCAAAGCAATATCAAGCCACCAGAAAAATTGAAGGCTTGGCTCAGGAAGTGGCTTTGACCCCAGGGAGGACGTAGATTCTATCAGACAAGACAGGCAGGTTATTTAAGTCAAACTCATTTTTGATTCGTGATTTTTTGTGCGTGCAAACAAAAACGACATGTTTATTCAAGGATCTGAAATACCTGGTCAGATACTCGGCTCGGCTGATCAGCCAAGACAAGGCTAGAAAGGGTTTGGATCCGGCAATCGGGTGAGACCCCAGATTCCCGTTTCTTTCGAAAATCTTTTCGTAAGCCAAGCTCAAAAAGTTTTGGTAATGGACTATTCGCACCTGCTCAAAGTATTCGTTCGTCGATTTTTGAATAGCCACAAAATCATCTGCGATCGGAACTTCCAGTATCAACTTGCCTGTCGGCGCAGTCATGCGTATCAAATGTTGGATGGCCTCAATCCTTTGCGCAGCAGGTATCGTATACAAAGTATTGCTTGAAACAACCAGATCGACGCTGCCTTCGGGGATAGGGTCGAGCTTGGACATGTCAGCCAAGATGCCAAAAGTCGAAGGATCCTGATATTTGTTCAAGCCGGTTTTGATGAGTTCAAGATTGATGTCGACCCCGTAATAACTCGCAGTCCTGAACATGTGCCTGTTTTTCATGTTCGCACAGGCAGCGTCCAAACCTATGCCGTTGCCTACGGCTTGGATCTCTTCCGTCAGGAAAGAGAAAAAGAATGTTTTTGACGGCCTAATATATATTGCCATATTCCGCTTCCAACCTTATGATATGGTCCATTATTTTTTCGGCGGCATCGCCATTGCCGTACAGGTTGCCCCATTTTTTCTTGGTTTTGATGATCCGCTCAGAACAGGCCAGGATTTTTTTAGGGTCAGTGCCGGCCAATAAGTTTATCCCGGCTTTGATGGTTTCGGGCCGTTCAGTATTCTCGCGGATGGTCACGCAGGGTATTTTCAGGATGCTGGCCTCTTCCTGGATGCCGCCGGAGTCG